>CAVZNE010000041.1:0-24464 GCA_963776445.1 Terriglobales bacterium | reverse complement strand
ACAAGATCGTTCGGATCAGTGGTCAACTCTATGATCTTCTCCATCAGAAGCAGCGGTTTTTGTGTAGGGTATCCTACCCGTTCTTTAGCTTTTGGGTTTAGATACGGTATCTCCCACACGTCGCCGAGAGGAACCCCCCGTTTCGCTCCGTTTGAGATCGGTTCACCGTCATCATCTCTAGCGTAAATGGTCTTGCCGCGCTCATCCCGCACCCGCTTCTGGAGAATCTGATCGACATTTGTAGATTCGGAATAAGGCGTCGTCACCGTATTGAATTTGAACGCTTCAGAACGCGAGTAAAACAAAATCGTTTGGTGAGACGGCATGAGGCCTTTTTTTGAGTTTGACCACCGCCGAAAGCTCCAAATAACTTCCGATTGAAAATTACCCGGCTTAAAAATGTGGTCGAGCACAAATCTTGCGATGTGCCCGGCGTTCTCATCGCAGTGGAAGAATAATGAACCGGTCGGTTTTATACAGGGGCTACGACGGGAGCAAGGGGGAGCGGAGGCCTGCCGATGCCGAGTGGAACATCAACCGCGATCCGGCGGGAGCCAGGGCGCTGCTGGCGGCGGGTGTGCCGGTGTTCATGATGCCGCTGGACTCGACGCAAATCCACCTGGAGACGGCGGAGCGGGAGCGGATCTTCTCGACCGGCTCGCCGCTGACTGACCAGTTGACGCTGCTTTATCACCAGTGGCTGGCGGGCAGCGAGGGGCAATCATCCACGCCCACGCTGTATGACCCGGTGGCGGTGGCGTATGCGATTCGCCCCGAACTGTGCCCGATGACGCCGCTGCGGCTGGAAGTGGACGACAAGGGGTTTACGCGGCCCGTGGAAGGGACTGCCAATGCGCAGGTTTGTTTGCAGTCGGACGAGGGCGAATTCATGAACTTTTTACTGGGCCGGATTGCGGGGGAACCGTCGCGCTGAACCAGAGTGAAAACGGCTGCAAAGGTCGTTTTATCAATGCTTTTTGGGTCTGACTCCGAGGTTTCATGGAGGGCAAACATTGACCTGTGCGCAAGGTCACTTGCAAGTCCATTGACACCGGGAGAAAGTTGGACAAAAATGGCGAGTCGAGTCATTTCGAACTGTTTTGTGCGGAAGATGGAGGAAATGTGAAAAACACAAGGAAAATGATGATTTTGGGGGCGACGGCCTTCCTGAGCGCCGGGTTGTTGCTAACGGGTTGCAAGTCGGCTCCGGATCTGACTAGCGCCAATGCGCAAGCCCTGATTCAGGCCAAATATGACCAGACTCCCGCAGTGGGCGCGAATATCACTCTGGACAAAACCGGCCTGGGGCAGGGCATCACGGCGAAACTGTGGAATCTGACCAAGGTTTATCCGAACCGCTACTGGGCCGATTACACATTGACCCCGGATGGCAAGAAGGCTGTCAAGCTGCCGGGCGGGGGCGAAGTGATCCAGTGGCGTCCGGAGAATGCCGACGACAAGAGCTTTTCGGTGATCGTGACGACAGTTGCCGCCAACCACTTGAAAGCAAAGGACGTGAAGGATCCGCAGGACGAAACCGTTCCGGGCGTAACCACGGCCAAGGGCGCTCAGTTCAACGAGTCCGTGAATCTGGACGGCGTGCCGGACGCCCTGCAGAACATTGCGCATAACCCAGGCAACAAGCTGAGCACCAAGCGCCAGGCCGATTTCTCGCTCGAAGACGGGGCCTGGAAGCTGCACAGCATCCAGTAAGGGCTGAAAATCCGGCAAAGCCGGAAAAAACCCGGCGGGCGGAGTCGAATTCGTTGACCCCGCCCGCGTTTCTTGTTATTGTAAGAAGGTTCCGCAAGAACGCGTCTGTCCGTGTGTCTTAACGGCCGACGTTGAGGGGCAGCCCGGTCAGGCAGCATAAAGACGCGGGTTGGATCCAGGGTCCGGGGTAATCGACCGGCCCGCACGCCTCAGAATCGCTCTCTTCTTGCGGAGGGCAGAGGCAAATCGCATCGGAGTCCGCGCGTTCTCCACCTTGGAGGGCTATGCGGGCCGGAACCAGCGAAACGGAGTTGGCTTTTCCCGTGAAACGCGGAAAAACGCCCGGCCACCGTCCTGGTTCTCGTCTGAGATTGGAACGAAGGCAGACGCGAAGCAGCAACATTAGGGCTTCCGTGCGCGTGCGCGCCAGAAATGGATGCGTTTCGTGCCGCGGGAAGCTCAACGGTTCTGCGCGCGGCTGATGAACTTGGGGTGGCAAGGTTTTTTTGGGGTAAGGAGTTTCAGTTTGCCTACATTTAATCAGTTGGTTCGCAAGGGGCGTACGGCCCCGCGGTACAAGACGGCGTCACCGGCCTTGCAGGCCTCACCGCAGCGGCGCGGCGTTTGCACCCGCGTGTACACCCAGACGCCCAAAAAGCCTAACTCGGCCCTGCGCAAAGTAGCTCGCGTGCGGCTGACCAACGGGATTGAGGTCACGACCTATATTCCCGGCATCGGCCATAACCTGCAGGAGCACTCGATCGTGCTGATTCGCGGCGGCCGTGTAAAGGATCTTCCCGGCGTTCGCTATCACGTTGTGCGCGGCACCCTGGATTCAGTGGGCGTGGCCAACCGCAAGCAGAGCCGGTCCAAGTACGGAGCCAAGCGTGCCAAGGGCGGCGCGGCGCCGGCCAAGGGCAAGAAGTAGTCAAAGGTTCCGGGACGTAGCACTGAGCCCGGACTTGGGCAGCACAGGGCGCCTAGAGCGCGCAAGGATTTTGAGGATTTATGCCAAGAAAAGGGCACATTGCGAAGCGGGAAGTACCGGCGGACCCAGTTTACGGGTCCACTCTGGTCACCAAGTTTGTCAACTCGATGATGTGGGGCGGCAAAAAATCGACGGCCCAGGGCATCTTCTATCAGGCGATGAAGAATCTTGAAGAAAAGGGCGGCGGAGACGATGCCCTGAAGCTCTTCAAGAAGGCGGTTGAAAACTGCAAGCCGCTTCTGGAAGTGAAGACCCGCCGGGTTGGCGGCGCCAACTATCAGGTGCCGATCGAAGTCAATCCAGACAGGCGCACTTCGCTGGCCATTCGCTGGCTGATCAACTACGGCCGTAGCCGTGGTGAAAAAGGCATGGTCGACAAGCTGGGCAACGAGCTGCTGGATGCGGCCAACGGGCGCGGCGCGGCGATGAAGAAGAAGGAAGACGTCCATCGCATGGCCGAGGCCAACAAGGCTTTCGCTCACTACCGCTGGTAGTCGACTGGATCTGAAGAGTTCTAAGCTGGCCGCACGTTGACCTGGCTTGATGGGAACCATAAAAGTAATGAAACCGCGGGCCCAGACGCCCGCAAGGAAGAAACGCCGTGCCTCGCACTACACCACTAAGCCGCTGCCGCAATATCGGAATCATGGCGCATATCGACGCCGGGAAGACGACGGCGACCGAGCGCATCCTGTTTTACACCGGCATCACTCACCGTATTGGCGAAGTGCATGAAGGCACGGCGACCATGGACTACATGGAGCAGGAGCAGGAGCGCGGCATTACGATCACCTCCGCCGCGACCACCTGCACCTGGAAAGATATCCGCATCAACATCATCGACACGCCCGGCCACGTGGATTTCACGGCCGAGGTGGAGCGCAGCCTGCGCGTGCTCGACGGTGCGGTTGCCGTGTTCGACTCGGTCTCTGGCGTGCAGCCGCAGAGCGAGACGGTGTGGCGGCAGGGCGACAAGTACAAGGTTCCGCGTATCTGCTTCATCAACAAGATGGACAAGAACGGCGCGGATTTCGAGTACGTTATCGATACCATCCGCAAGCGGCTGGGCGCACGCCCGGTAGCGATTCAGATTCCGATCGGGGCCGAGGCCAATTTCAAGGGCGTCATCGACCTGATCGAGATGAAGGCCATCCTCTGGCACGACGAGGAGATGGGCTCGCAGTACGACGTCGAGGAGATCCCCGCAAATCTGTTGAAGAAGGCCGAGGCCTTCCGCACGCAGATGATCGAAGTGATCGCCGAAACGGACGATGTTCTGCTGGAGAAGTTCCTCGAAGGCGAACTGCCGACCATTGCCGAGCTGAAGGCCGGCATTCGTCAGGCCACCATCGACTTGAAGGTCTTCCCGGTGATCTGCGGAACGGCTTTCAAGAACAAGGGCGTTCAGACGTTGCTGGATGCGGTGGTCGATTACCTGCCCAGCCCGCTGGACAAGCCTGCGGTGGAGGGCATCAATCCCGCCAATCCGTCCGAGATTCTGATCCGCAAGGCGAGCGACACCGAGCCTCTGGCGGCGTTGGCCTTCAAGGTCATCAACGATCCGTTCGGCAAGCTTTGCTTTATCCGGGTTTACTCGGGCTGCCTGAAGACCGGCGATACGATCGTCAATCCCCGCACCGGCAAGACCGACCGCGTGGGACGCCTGGTCAAGATGCACGCCAACAAGCGTGAAGATATTACCGAGATCTATGCCGGCGATATCTGCGCTTGCGTGGGTTTGAAGGAATTGAAGACGGGCGATACGCTCTGCGATCCGCACCACGAGATCGCGCTGGGCGCCATCACCTTCCCGGAGACGGTGATCTCGGTAGCGATCGAGCCCAAGACCAAGGCCGACCAGGAGAAGATGGGCGTTGCGCTATCTCGGCTGGCCGACGAAGATCCCACCTTCAAGGTGCGGACCGACGAGGATTCGGGCCAGACGATCATCAGCGGCATGGGCGAGTTGCACCTGGAGATTCTGGTGGACCGCATGCGCCGCGAGCACAAGGTCGAAGCCAATGTGGGCGAACCCAAGGTAGCCTTCCGCGAAACCATTCGCAAGGTGGCCGAAGCCGAGGGCAAGTACATTCGCCAGACCGGCGGATCGGGCAACTACGGGCATTGCAAACTGCGCGTGGAGCCGAACGCGCCGGGCAAGGGCTACGAATTCATCAACGACATCAAGGGCGGCACGATTCCGAAGGAATACATCAAGCCCATCGACCAGGGCGTGCAGGGCGCAATCGAGCTTGGCATTCTGGCCGGGTTCCCGATGGTGGACGTGAAGGTCACCCTGTTCGACGGCAGCTATCACGACGTCGACTCGAACGAAATGGCATTCAAGTTTGCCGGTTCGATCGCCTTCAAGGAAGCCGCCCGCAAGGCCAACCCGGTGTTGTTGGAGCCGGTAATGGCGGTAGAAGTTACGGTTCCCGAGGAGCATATGGGAACCATCATCGGCGACATCAATTCTCGCCGTGGACGCATTGAAGGCATGGGTCATGTGGGCGGATCGCAGTTGATCAAGGCTATCGTGCCGCTGAAGGAAATGTTCGGCTATGTGAACGACATTCGTTCATCCACGCAGGGCCGCGCATCGTACTCGATGCAGTTTGCGCGCTACGAAGAAGCACCGCGCATGATCGCCGACGAAATCATCGGCCGCTCGCAAGGCAAGTAGAGATTGTGAACCTGCGGGCCCGGCAACATGTGGGCGGCGCGAGACATTGACAGGAACCAAGGGTACGAAGGGAATCGAAGATGGCGAAGGAAAAGTTTGACCGTTCGAAGCCGCACGTGAATGTGGGGACCATCGGACATATCGATCACGGCAAGACGACTCTGACTGCGGCGATCACCAAGGTGCTGGCGAAGCACAACCCGAAGAATTCGTTCCGTTCGTTCGACTCGATCGACAACGCGCCGGAAGAGCGGGAGCGCGGCATTACGATCGCGACGGCGCACGTGGAGTACGAGACGGCGAACCGTCACTATGCGCACGTGGATTGCCCCGGACACGCCGATTACATCAAGAACATGATCACCGGCGCGGCGCAGATGGACGGCGCGATTCTGGTGGTAGCGGCGACCGACGGCCCGATGCCGCAGACCAAGGAACACGTACTGCTGGCGCGCCAGGTTGGCGTTCCCTGCATCGTGGTGTTCCTGAACAAGTGCGACGCGGTGGAAGACGAAGAGTTGACCGACCTGGTCGAGATGGAAGTTCGCGAGCTTTTGAGCAAGTACCAGTTCCCCGGCGACGATGTGCCGGTGATCCGCGGTTCTGCCCTGGGCGCGTTGAACGGCGATGCGAAGTGGGAAGCGAAGATCGACGAGCTGATGGATGCGGTGGACAAGTATGTTCCCCGTCCCGATCGCGCGGTCGACCTGCCCTTCCTGATGCCGATCGAAGACATCTTCTCGATCTCCGGGCGCGGCACGGTGGTAACGGGCCGTATTGAGCGCGGCAAGATCAAGGTGGGCGAGCCTGCCGAGATCGTGGGCTTCCGCGAGACCCGTCAGACGGTTGTGACGGGCGTGGAAATGTTCAAGAAGCAGCTCGACGAGGGCATGGCGGGCGACAACGCCGGTCTCCTGTTGCGCGGCATCCCCAAGGAAGACGTGGAGCGCGGCATGGTTCTGGCCAAGCCGGGATCGATTACGCCGCACACGACGTTCAAGGGCGAAGTCTACATTTTGAGCAAGGAAGAGGGCGGCCGTCACACGCCGTTCTTCAAGGGATACCGTCCTCAGTTCTACTTCCGCACGACGGACGTGACGGGCGTAGCGCAGTTGCCGGAAGGCGTTGAGATGGTAATGCCGGGCGACAACGTTCAGCTTGAAATCGAGCTGATCACGCCGGTCGCCATGGAAAAGGGACTTCGGTTCGCCATCCGCGAAGGCGGCCGCACGGTAGGTGCGGGCGCGATCTCGGAAATCATCAAGTAATTGGGAACAGGGGTCAGGGAACAGGGCCGAAGCAGTCATGCGGCCTGAGCAAGTCGGCACTGATTGCTGGCTCCTAAAAAATCAGGTGCGTGAGCGGAGGGCAGACGCCCTCCGCTTGCGGGGAAGATAAAAGTCATGGTAGGACAGAGAATTCGCATCCGGTTGAAGGCATACGACTATCGCGTGCTTGACACCTCGACCGGCGAGATTGTGGAGACGGCCAAGCGCACCGGAGCAACGGTGGCCGGCCCGATTCCCTTGCCGACGATGAAGAACAAGTATTGCGTGCTGCGTTCGCCCCACGTGGACAAGAAGTCCCGCGAGGCCTTCGAGATTCGCACGCACAAGCGGCTGATCGATATTCTCGAGCCGACCCAGCAGACCGTGGACGCGCTGATGAAGCTCGATCTGCCGGCCGGTGTCGATGTCGAGATCAAGGCCTTCGAGAAGTAGCACCTGCGGTGCGGCAGACGCGCCTTACGGCGCAGAAGCTGACGGCGGCGGGATAGGATTCGCGCTCAACCCGCGAAGCAGCAAGAGGTCCGGAAGGACTCCGGCAGTGCGGTGATTCAACATCGCATGATGAGGGAAGGAAAGACATGGCAGTTACAGGGATTCTGGGTAAAAAGATCGGCATGACGCAGGTCTTCGACGAAAAGGGCGACGTGCATCCGATTACGGTGCTGCAAGCCGGCCCCTGCGTGATTACGCAGTTGAAGACGCTGGCCAAGGACGGCTACGAGGCCGCGCAGATCGGCCTGGTGGAGTTCGTCAAGGCCAAGAACGTGACCAAGCCGCAGGCGGGCCATTTCGCGAAGACTGAAGCTCCTCCGGTGAAGCTCATCAAGGAAGTTCCTCTTGAGGTGGACGCCGAAGGCGTTGAGCCGACCAAGGCGGGCGACCGGGTTCTGGTGGACATCTTCTCCGAAGCCAGGTTTGTCGATGTAGTTGGAACCTCCAAGGGTCGTGGTTTTGCTGGCGTAGTTCGCCGCCATGGTTTCGCGGGCGGTCCCAAGTCGCACGGACACATGTTCCAGGTGCAGGGTTCGATCGGCGCATCCAGCTTTCCGTCGCGCGTGTTCCCTGGGCAGCGCATGCCCGGCCACATGGGCGCGGCGCAGATCACGGTGCGCAACCTGCGCATCCGCGGCATCGATCTCGAAGAGAACCTGATCATGGTCGAGGGAGCGGTTCCGGGCCATCGTGAAGGGTATGTGTTGATTTCCAAGGCCAAGACTCCGCCGCGCGAGCGCCGTGGTTTTGCCGGATCCGGTACGGTCGATCCGCTGAAGGCCTCGAAGAAGGCTGGCGGCAAGCGCAAGTAAGCACCTCCGGTGCGGGTGACCGCGCCTTGCGGCGCACTAAGCTGGCTGGGAATGAAAGACGAATTCCTGCGGTGTGGGTGATCGCGCCTTGCGGCGCACTAGAGATTGAAGCCGGGGATCATGCCTGGCGGAAGAAGAAGACGATGGCAAACGTAGACGTATTGAATTTGAACGGTGAGAAGGTGGGCTCGATCGAGCTGGCCGACGCGTTGTTTGCGCCCGACCAGGTGAACGAAGCTCTGCTGTGGGAGGCGGTGAAACACTACCGCGCTACTCTGCGCCAGGGCACGGCCGCCACCAAGAACCGCACGAGTGTCGCCGGATCCGGCAAGAAGCTGTGGAAGCAGAAGGGCACGGGCCGTGCGCGTATCGGCTCAGTGCGTTCGCCTCTCTGGCGCCACGGCTACACGGTGCATGGCCCCCAGCCGCGCAGCTACGATTACGCGTTCCCGCGCAAGAAGCTGTTGGGCGCGCTGCGTTCGGCCCTGGCCGCCAAGCTGGCGGACGGCAAGCTGACGATCGTGGACACGCTGGAGCTGAAGGATGCAAAGACCAAGCTCTATCGCGCCGCGCTGGACAAGCTCGACGTGACGCGCACCGCTCTATTGGTTGAGAACGGCAAGACGCTGACCAGCAATCTTCTGCTGGGCGCGCGCAATCTCAACGGTGTGGAGCTGGTGCTCAACAACGAAGTGCATCCTTACGACCTGCTCCGCTATGAGCGCGCCATCTTCTCCAAGGCCGCCATCGAGCAGCTCGCCGAGATGCTTCTCAAGAATGCGTCGAAGCGCAAGCTCGCCGCCACGACGGAGGCTGCGTAATGCCTACTCTTTATACCGTGATTCGCCGCCCGCTGATTACCGAGAAGGGCTTGAGCGTAAAGGAAACCGAAGGGACGCTGGTATTTGAAGTCGCCCCCGAGGCCACCAAAACCGAAGTCAAGCAGGCCGTCGAAGTCCTCTTCAAGGTGAAGGTGGCTACGGTTCGCACCACGAATGTGATTGGCAAAGAGCGCCGTCGCGGCAAGTTCGCGGGGTTCCGGCCTGACTGGAAGAAGGCTTACGTCCGGCTGAAGGCCGGCGAGAAGCTGCCCGAATACGTAAGCAACCTTTAAGGGTTGGCTGGCCGCAGTTCAAGGGCCACTGTGAAAGCCTATCGAGGCCCGGGAGTTCATGGGCGGGCTTCGGAGAAACGGGGAGAGCGGCGCTTGAGTTCAAGGGCCGGGGCTCCAGGACAAAGACAATGGCAATCAAGACATACAGACCGATCACGCCGACGCTGCGTTTCAAGACCACGCAGGTCAACGACGACCTGACGACGGATACGCCGCACAAGCCGCTCCTCACGGTCCGGAAACGCACCGGCGGCCGGAGCAACACGGGCCGGATGAATGTGCGCCACCAGGGCGGCGGCCACAAGCAGATGATCCGCCTGATCGATTTCAAGCGCGAGAAGTACGGGATTCCCGGACGCGTGGCGACGATCGAGTACGATCCCAACCGTTCCGCCCGCATCGCGCTGATCAATTATGCCGACGGCGAAAAGCGTTACATCCTGCAGCCGGTAGGGCTGAAGGTGGGCGCGACCGTCAGCTCGGGCCCCGAGGCCGATATTCTGGTGGGCAACGCACTGCCGCTGAAGAACATCCCCTCCGGCACCACGGTGCATGCCATTGAATTGCGGCCCGGCAAGGGCGCGCAGATGGCGCGCTCGGCAGGAACGCAGGCACAGTTGGTGGCCAAAGAGGGCGATTACGCCCTGCTCAAGCTGCCTTCCGGCGAGACCCGCAAGGTTCTGGCCGAGTGCATGGCGACCATTGGCCAAGTGGGCAACACGGACCACGAGAATGTCTCCATCGGCAAGGCGGGCCGCAATCGCTGGAAGGGCATTCGCCCGGCCAACCGCGGAGTCGTCATGAACCCAGTGGATCACCCGCACGGCGGCGGCGAAGGCAAGACTTCGGGCGGCCGTCATCCGGTAACCCCGTGGGGCCAGCCAACGCGCGGCTACAAGACACGCAACAACAAGCGGACCGACGCGTTCATCGTCAGCCGCCGGGTGAAGTAGAGGAGCGGAAGATTTATGGCACGTTCGACAAAGAAGGGCCCGTTTGTAGATGCGCACCTGACCGTGAAGATCGAGGTGCTCAACCAGGCCAACGACAAGAAAGTAGTCAAGACCTGGTCGCGGCGCTCGACGATTTTTCCCGAGTTCGTGGGCCACACCATCGCTGTTCACAACGGAAAGAAGTTTGTTCCGGTGTACGTGACGGAGAACATGGTGGGACACAAGTTGGGTGAGTTCGCGCCCACCCGCACATTCAAGGGACATACCGGGAAGTCCGCCGAGACTGGCGCCAAGCCGCGGTAGTTAGATTGAGCGCGCGGGGTTGCCCGGGCGCAAAGAGATTGAGGAAGGCATACCAATGGCAGTCGAGACAAAGGAATACCGAGCCGAGGCCAAGTTTCAGCGCGTGTCGCCGCAGAAGGTGCGGCTGGTGCTCGATCTGATCAAGGGCCGGGGGGTAGAGGAGGCGCTAACAGTGGCCGCCTTCACCAAGAAGCGCATCGCCCCGGTGATCCACAAGTTGTTGACCTCGGCGGTTGACAACGCCAAGTATGTGGCCGGCGAAAAGGGATTGGATCTGGACGTGGACAACCTGTACGTCAAGCTGGCTTTGGCCAATGACGGACCGCGTTTGAAGCGCATCCGCCCTGCTCCCATGGGTCGCGCTTTTCGCTATCAGCGCAGGACGACGCATATTGTGCTGTCGGTTGCCGAGCGTGAAGTGGCGGCGGGTCTGGTGACGAAGGCCGACGCGCCCAAGACGGCGGCGAAGGCAACCAAGAAAAAGGCCAGCAGCAAGGCCTAGAGGTTTGAGGGGAATAGCATGGGACAGAAAGTCCATCCTTACGGATTCCGGCTGGGAGTGAACAAGCCGTGGCGTTCGCGCTGGTTCTCAGAGCGCGATTATGACAAGCTCCTGATCGAGGACGTGAAGCTCCGGGCCGAGCTGAAAGACAAGCTCAAGGCCGCGGGCGTCAGCTCGGTGGAGATTGAGCGGCCCGGCAACAAGCTGCGCTTCCTGATCCGCACCGCCCGGCCGGGCATTGTCATCGGCCGCAAGGGCGCGGAGATCGAGAAGCTCAAGACGGAGCTCGGCAAGCGCACCAGCCGTGATGTGTTTATCGACATCATCGAGGTGAACAAGCCGGAGTTGGACGCCCAGCTGGTCTCGGAGAACATCGCGCTGCAGTTGGAAAAGCGCGTCAGTTTCCGTCGCGCCATGCGCAAGAGCGTGGACTCGGCGCTGCGTTTCGGCTGCAAGGGGATCAAGGTACGCGTCTCAGGCCGCTTGAACGGCAATGAAATTGCCCGTTCGGAGTGGTATCTGCAGGGACAGTTGCCGTTGCACACCCTGCGCGCCGACATCGATTACGGTTTCACCGAGGCGCATACCACTTACGGCGTCATCGGCGTGAAGACCTGGATCTATCGCGGCGATATCTACGAGCAGAAGCGCCGTCAGGCGCCTCCGGTGGGCACGTCGGTATTTTAAGAGCAGCGATCAACTGACAGCTTACGGCTGACAGTTGGATTGTTCAGGAACGAAAACTGTTAGCTGCTAGCTATAAGCTGTCAGCGCGTGATTTGAGGGTTTCGCTATGTTGATGCCAAAGAAGGTGAAGTTCCGCAAGCAGCAGAAGGGCAAGAGGCGCGGCAAAGCGTGGCGCGGTTCTTCGCTCTCGTTCGGTGAATACGGTTTGAAGGTGCTGGAATGCGGTTACATCACCGACCGGCAGATCGAAGCCAGCCGTATCGCCATGACCCGCTTTATCAAGCGCGGCGGCAAGATCTGGTTGCGTCTGTTCCCGGATAAGCCGATCACCAAGAAGCCGGCCGAAGTTCGAATGGGTTCGGGCAAGGGCGCTCTGGATCATTGGGTCGCCGTTGTGCGGCCGGGCAAGATTCTCTTCGAGATGGAGGGAGTTGCTCCAGAGGTTGCGCAGGAAGCGATGCGCCTGGCGTCCAACAAACTGCCGCTCAGGACGAAGTTCGTGATGCGGCCGGGCGCCGTGAAGATCGAAGCCGCGGCCAAGTAAGGCTGGGCAAGTAGGACGCGCTGCGTGCCCCCAAAAAGGCGAGCGGGGCGCCGGAGAGAGATACCGAGATGGAACTCAATAAGATTCGCAGTCTGAGCGACGAAGAATTGCTGCACCAGGAGACGACAACCTCCGAGCAGCTTTTCCGGCTTCGTTTTCAGGTCTCGCTGGGGCAGAACGACGGAGTGAAGAAGCTCCGTCAGATGCGCAAGGAGATCGCCCAAATCAAGACCGTGGCCCGCGAGCGCAAGCTGGGCATCCGCGGCACAGCCACGGACGCCACGGCGGCGGCGGAAACCAAGAAGGGAGCCCGCTAAGCCATGACGACGACAGAAGCGGTGCAGGCGCCGGCAGTAGCAGGAGCTCGGCGTAATGAGAAGGTAGGCCAGGTGGTTTCGACCAAGATGCAGAAGACCATCGTGGTCGAGGTCGAAATGCGCAAGGCCCACAATAAGTACAAGCGGATTATCCGCAGCACCAAGAAGTTCTATGCCCACGACGAGCTGAGCTCGGCGCGCATGGGCGATGTGGTGCGCATCCGTGAGACCCGTCCGCTGAGCAAGCTGAAGCGGTGGGCATTGGAAGAGATTGTGCGGCGTTCGGCCCTCGGCCAGATCGAGGACGCAGCGCCCAAGGCTGCCAACTAAGGCGAGCGACAAGGAGAAGCATCCATGGCTGTTCAAATGAGAACCATGCTGACGGTGGCCGACAACTCCGGCGCCCGCAAGCTGCAAGTAATTCTGCCCCTAGGCGGCGGATTGGGCAAGAAGGCCGGCCTCGGCGACATTGTTACCGCGGCGGTCAAGGAATCCTCTCCTGACGGTACCGTGAAGAAGGGCACCGTGGTGAAGGCGGTCATCGTCCGCACGCGGCTCGAGCATCGCCGGAAGGACGGCACCTATGTCCGGTTCGACGAGAACGCGGCTGTGGTGATCAACGACGCCAATGAGCCGGTGGGCACGCGCGTGTTCGGGCCGGTGGCCCGCGAACTCCGCGAGAAGAAGTTTCTGAAGATCGTATCGCTGGCACCGGAAGTCGTTTAACAGTTGTCAGTTGTCAGTGAACAGTTGTCAGTTTTGACTGTCGCACGGAAATAACTGATCACTGAGAACTGAAAACTGTATTTGGAGAAGAGATGCAGAGTTTGAATATTCATCGCAACGATATGGTCAAGGTCATCACGGGCTCCGACCGCGGCAAGACCGGCCGTGTGCTGCGCGTCTTCCCGGACAAGAACACGGTGCTCGTCGAGCACGTGCGGGTTGTCAAGAAGACGGTATCGAGCAAGCAGGGCCAGCGGACCAAGGGCGGAATCGCCGAGCAGGAATCGCCGATCAACATCTCGAACGTAGCCGTGATCTGCCCCAATTGCGGGCCGGCGCGTGTGGGCTACAAGGTCGAGGGCACCACCAAGTCGCGAATCTGCAAGAAGTGCGGCCAGACACTGCCCACCAAGAAGTAAGGGACCCCAATCCGTTTCTGTGGAGCGCCGATGCGCTCGCCGGGAATGGACAACCCCTTCCGCAACGGTACACGGCCATTCACGGATGGCTACTCCGGGCGCCGGAAGACAAGAAAGCAGCTGAACATGACAGCAAGGCTGAAAGAGAAGTATCACAAAGAGATCAAGCAGGCTCTGCAAAAAGAGCTCGGGCTTGATAACCCGATGGCCGTTCCCGCCCTGGAGAAGGTAGTGATCAACATGGGACTGGGCGAGGCCACGCAGAACACCAAGCTGCTGGATCCGCTGGTGGCCGATCTTGCCGCCATTACCGGCCAGAAGCCGGTGACCACCAAGGCGAAGAAGTCGATTGCGGCCTTCAAGGTACGCGAAGGCATGTCGATCGGCGCCATGGTGACACTGCGCAACGAGAAGGCTTACGAGTTCCTGGACCGCTTGATTTCGACGGCGCTGCCCAGGGTTCGCGACTTCCGCGGAGTGTCGACGAAGAGCTTCGACGGGCGCGGCAACTACACGCTCGGCCTGCGCGACCAGCTGATCTTCCCTGAGATCGATTACTCCAAGGTAGAGAAGCTGAAGGGCATGAATATCACCATCGTGACCACGGCGAAGGACGACAATCAGGCGCGCGCATTGCTGCGGCACTTCGGCATGCCCTTCCGGCAGGGTGCGTAGGGCAAAGGGGATTTGAGGATTTATGGCAACCACTGCAAAAAGGGTGAAAGACGCGCGGAAGCCGAAGTTTAGCTGCCGCAAGCACAACCGGTGCCAACTCTGCGGGCGACCGCGTGGATTCCTGCGCAAGTTCGGCATCTGCCGCTTGTGTTTCCGCGCTCTGGCTCTCAAGGGCGAGATCCCCGGCGTCATCAAGTCGAGCTGGTAGAGATACAGAGATCAGGGATCAGGGTTCAGAGATCAGTTAGGTCTTAGGTTGACCGAACGGATTGCTAACCACTGGTTGCTGACTGCTGACCACTGAGTAAGATCGGGGCGATAGCCCCAGACATTCTTGCTGGTTCTCCTCGGAATGAGCGGGGAGCGAACGGGGAATGAAGGAGATGGAATGAGTCTGACCGACCCGGTAGCCGATTTTCTGGCGCGTATACGGAATGCGATCCGCGCGCGTCATCAGAAGCTGGATGTTCCGGCTTCGAAGCTGAAGACAGAGATTGCCCGCATCCTCAAGGAAGAGGGCTATATCTCGAACTACAAGACCCAGGAAGAAGAAGGCAAGCTGATTCTGCGCGTGTACCTGAAGTACGGCGGCGCAGAAGCGGCCATCCGCGATCTGGCCCGCATCTCCCGTCCCGGCTGCCGAGTTTATGTGGCCCACGACGAGATCAAGCGCGTCCAGGGCGGCCTCGGCATCTGCATTCTCACCACGCCCAAGGGCGTGATGACTGGCCGTCAGGCGCGCCGCGAAGGCGTGGGCGGCGAGCTGCTCTGCGAAGTTTGGTAAGAACAGTTTTCAGTGGTCAGTTTTCAGTTGTCAGTTAAAGGCTGATATCTGGCCACTCAAAGCTGCTGTACGGGCTGCAGTGGAACGATGAGGGCGCAAGCGTCCTGCCGGGACTCGCAAGCCGCAAGAAGGATTCCTCGATGTCTCGTATTGGAAAAAAGCCGATTCCGCTGCCCGCGGGAGTGAAGTACACGGTTCAGGGCAATACCGCTGTGGTCGAAGGCCCCAAGGGCAAGGTCACGGCATTGATCGCCGACGGCATCACGCTGGAAACAGTGGATGGCGTACTGCATGTGAATCGCGATACCGAGAAGCACGCCGCCGTGCATGGCCTGACGCGCGCGCTGGTTTTCAACGCGGTGCAGGGCGTGACCAAGGGCTGGACCCGCGAGCTGGACATTGTGGGCATCGGCTACCGCGCCGAACTCAAGGGCAAGGGGACCGTGGTCTTCACCCTGGGCTATTCGCATCCGATCGAAGTTCCGCTGCCTTCGGGTATCGATGTCGCCATCGATCCCAAGATGACCCACTTGACCATCTCCGGCATCGACCGGCAGAAGGTGGGCCAGGTAGCCGCCGACATGCGCTCGCTGCGCAAGCCGGACCCTTACAAAAACAAGGGTGTGCGCTATTCGGACGAGAAGCTGAAGAAGAAGGCCGGCAAGACAGGCTCGAAGTAAATCAGTGATCAGTCGTCAGTGATCAGTGGTCAGTTTGTTGCAACCGAAGCTCCACTGATCACTGAACACTGTTCACTGACCACTGAAAGATTAACCGAACGGCGCCGCGAGGCGGCTCCGCTGATAGGAACGAGAGACCATGATTACCCAGACCAAGAGAAACGAAATCCGCCAGCGCATTCACGACCGCATCCGCCGGAAGCTTGCGGGCACTGCGGAGCGTCCGCGGCTGAACGTTTACCGTTCGCTGACCCACATTTATGCGCAGGTGATCGACGACCAGGCCGGCGTGACATTGGCCGAGGCCTCGAGCATGAGTTTGAAGCTGAAGACCGGCGGTAACATTGCCGCAGCCAAGGAAATCGGCAAGGCAGTCGCCGAGAGGGCCGTGGCCAAGGGCATCAAGAAGGTGGTCTTCGATCGCGGCGGCTACCTGTACCACGGGCGCATCAAGGCTTTGGCCGACGCTGCCCGCGAGGGTGGTCTCGACTTCTAACCACCTCCGGTGGGGGTGACTTTCGATGCCTGGTTCCGGTCATTGAAAGGGTCGCGGTGCGGCCAGAGTTTTGGTCGAGTGATTGGGCCGATAGACAAGGTTTTCCAGGGCGCGCGAGTTTGGGCCGTCCGGAAGGACAGACGAGAGAGCAATGACGATCTTGAAGAAGAAACTCGATGCCAACCAGTACAACCTGAAGGATCAGGTGGTTTCCATCAACCGCGTGACCAAGGTGGTCAAGGGCGGCAAGAACATGTCGTTCGCGGCGCTGGTGGTGGTGGGCGACCCCGCCGCAGGCGTAGTGGGTCACGGAGCGGGCAAGGCCAAGGAAGTTCCCCAGGCAATTCGCAAGGGAATCGAAGCGGCCAAGAAGAATCTGATCAAGGTCAATCTGACCGAGACCACGATTCCTCATCTGGTGCTGGGCCGTTACGGTTCCGGCCAGGTGCTGCTCAAGCCGGCCCCTGAAGGCACCGGCGTCATCGCCGGCGGCGCAGTGCGCGCCGTGATGACCTCGGCTGGCGTGCAGAATGTGCTCACCAAGAGCCTGGGCTCCGCCAACCCCCACAACGTCATCAAGGCCACGTTCGACGCCCTCATGCAGTTGCGCGACCGGGCCGAAGTTGCCGCTTTGCGCGGCAAGTCGGTTGAGGAGCTGTAATCATGACTGAGACCAAGACGATTCGCATTCAGTATTACCGTTCGCAGAACTCCACGCCGGTCAAGCACCGCGCGGTGGTCAAGGGACTGGGCTTTACGCGCCTCAACCAGATTGTGGAGCGCGAAGATACGGTATCCATCCGTGGCATGGTCAAGGCCATTCCGCACCTGGTCCGCATCCTCGAGAGCTAGTTCGAGTAGAATCAACAAAGCCCGCCTGGCATGAAGCCGTGGCGGAGAACGCGAGTCGGCAGGGCGCAATGCCCCTGGCCGGCGCTACAGCGAGGAATCAATGGTAAGGAATCTTTCCAATCTAAGCGCTCCCAAGAAAGCCAATACTGGGAGCAAGCGTGTCGGACGCGGTATGGGATCCGGCATGGGCAAGACCTCGACCCGCGGCCACAAGGGCCAGGGTCAGCGCACCGGCACCAGCATGATGCGCGGTTTTGAAGGCGGCCAGATGCCGCTGCATCGCCGTCTGCCCAAGCGCGGCTTTACCAACATCTTCCGCACCGAGTACGCGGTAGTGAACCTGGACCGTATTGCCGAGCTGGGCATCACCGAGCTGGGTCTGGACGACTACCGGAAGCTTGGTCTTTCCTCGGACAAGAAGGCGCTGATCAAGATTCTTGGTTCTGGCGAGCTGACCACGGCGATCACCATCACCGCCCACAAGTTCTCCAAGTCGGCTATCGAGAAGATCGAAAAGGCCGGCGGCAAGGCTGTGGTTGCAGGTGGCACGGTTGCTCCTGCGGCGGCTTAGTTCCAGCCTGTGAATGGATTTTCCCAGGTCTCAAAAATGAGACCTGGGGCACTCAGCCAGGCGACACGCCGGGCCCTGTGCGGGTAAGATTGGCTGTGCACAGATTCTAGTGGCGGAACACGCCCTGAAGCGGATACCCAAAACATGCTTGAGAAGTTTCTCAATATCTTCCGGATTCCTGACCTGCGCAAGCGGGTGCTCTTCACGCTCGGCATTTTGGCTGTCTACCGGCTGGGTGCGTTCATTCCTACCCCCGGCGTCGATACCCACCTGCTGGAGCAGATGTTCAACTCCCAGAGCGGGTCGGCCCTTGGCCTGATGGACCTGTTCGGCGGCGGCAATCTGCGCCGCATGACCGTATTTGCCTTGGGCATCATGCCGTACATTACGGCCTCGATCATCTTCCAGTTGCTCACCGTGGTCTATGAGCCTTTGGCGCGCGTTCAAAAGGAAGGCGAGCTGGGCCGTCGCAAGATCACCCAGTGGACCCGCTATATGACGGTTGTCCTGGGCGCCTTGCAGTCGATCGGCATCGCGGCCATCCTCACCAAGCAGGGACTGGTGCTGCATCCCGGCATCGGCTTCAGCCTGATGACGGTTTTGACGCTGACCACCGGCACGGCCTTCATCATGTGGCTGGGCGAGCAGATCACCGACCGCGGCATCGGCAACGGCATGAGCCTGTTGATCTTTGCCGGCATCATCGCCGGCCTGCCTCGCGGCGTGGCCGAACTGGTGCAGAAGGTTCAGACCAATGCCTGGGGTTCGCTGACGTTCTTCGCAGTGCTGCTCCTCGTGGTTGGCATGGCGGCCGTGGTGGCCTTCATCGTCTTTGTAGAGCGGTCGGAACGCCGCATTCCCATCCAGAGCGCGCGCCGCATCGTAGGCCGCCGCATGATGGGCGGGCAGTCGAGCCATCTGCCCCTGAAGGTGAACTCCGGCGGCGTGATGCCGGTCATCTTCGCCAGTTCCATCCTGTCGGCACCGATGCTGTTCAGCCAGGTGGAGTGGGTGCAGAACAGCCGCTTCCTGCAGCCGATTGTTCAGGCTTTGCAACCGGGCTATCCCTGGTATGAAGTGCTGTACCTGCTGGGCATCATCTTCTTTGCCTACTTCTACATTTCGATCGTGATGAAGCCGGACGACATCGCCGATAACTTCCGCAAGTCGGGGTCGTTCATTCCCGGCATCCGGCCCGGCAAGCGCACCTCGGACTTCATCAACGACATCCTGACCCGCATCACGCTGGTCGGCGCGCTGTATCTGATTGTGATCTCGCTGGTGCCGACCTTCCTGATTTCAGGCATCCGGTTCGACAAGGTTTGGCTGATCGGCCGGTTCTTTGAAAGTCTGCCGGCCTGGACGACGCACGGTATGGGGGTCAACTTCTACTTTGGCGGCACCTCGCTGCTTATCGTGGTGGGTGTAGCCATGGACACCGTCAACCAGATCGAATCGCAGCTGATCATGCGGCATTATGACGGCTTTTCCCCGCGCTCCGGTCGCATTCGCGGAAGGAAAACCTGGTAATGTCTTCATCTTGTACTGTAGAAACTCAGGGTCGAGAGGTGGGTCGCAAGACCCCTCCCGGCCCGATTCTTTTGTTGGGAGCGCCGGGTGTGGGCAAAGGTACCCAGGCCAAGGAGCTCGTCACGATCTGGGGCATTCCGCAGATCTCCACCGGCGACCTGCTGCGCGGCAATGTGGCCAGGGATACGCAGTTGGGCCGGGTGGCCAAAGAGATCATGGGACGCGGAGAACTGGTTCCCGATTCCCTGGTCAATGAGATGGTGGCGGCTCGCCTGCTGGAGCCGGATACCGCCAACGGGTATATTCTGGACGGCTTTCCGCGCACGCTGGCCCAGGCCGGCTGGCTCGACGGGCGTCTGGCGGCAGTGCCGAACGGGCTGCCGGTGGTTGCCGTCAGCATCCAGGTGAACTATAATCAGTTATTGCGCCGGATTACCGGGCGCAGGAATTGTCCTGTTTGTCAGCGGATCTACAACCTGTACGTGAACGCGCCTCAAAAGGCAGGCGTTTGCGATCTGGATGGTACGCCGCTGGTCCAGCGAGCCGACGATACGGAAACGGTGTTCGAGGAGCGGATGCGCTCTTACGAAGCCAAGACCGCGCCGGTTGTTGAGCATTATCGGGGATTGGGCCGTTTCGCCGAAGTGGATGGGGACCGGCCGATCGCAGAAATCGCGGCTGGAATTGTTACCGCCGTCGAACAGTTGCGTAAATAGCGCGACTGGACGGCGGATTTGCGCGCCCCAGGGGCGCTGAAAGCTAGTGAATCGGTTGGCAGTAGTCCTGAAGTCGTCACGGGAGATCGACAAGATGCGCATCGCGGGAAAAGCAACCCGCGAGGTGCTGGAACTGTTGCGCGGGCTGGTCAAGCCGGGCGTGACGACGATGGACCTGGAGAAAGCCGCAGCAGCCCGGGTTGCCGAGATGGGCGTCAAGCCAGCTTTTCTGGGCTACAGCGGGTATCCGGCCGTGTTGTGCGCCTCCGTCAACGGCGAGGTGGTGCATGGCATCCCCAACCCCAAGCGCGTTCTGAAGGATGGGGATATTGTTTCCCTGGATTTCGGCGTGTTTGTGGAGGGGTGGTGCGGCGACTCGGCCATTACGGTTCCGGTGGGCAAGGTCGATCCGGAGACGGACCGGCTGCTGAAGGTGACTGAAGCCTCGCTGCACGCAGGCATTGCGGTTGTGAAGCCGGGGGCGACCTTGGGCGATGTAGGCGCGGCGGTGCAAGGCGTAGTGGAAGCCGCAGGATTTTCGGTGGTGCGGGATTTTGTGGGCCACGGCATCGGCAAGCATATGCACGAGGATCCGCAGGTGCCGAACTATGGCATGGCGGGCAAGGGCATGAAACTGCGCGCCGGCATGGTGATTGCGATTGAGCCGATGGTGAATGCTGGCAAGCCGGATGTCATGGTGTTGGGTGACGGATGGACGGCAGTGACCGCGGACGGAAGCATGAGCGCTCATTTTGAGCACACGGTGGCGGTGACCGCTACCGGAGCGAGAGTTTTAACCGAGTAGCACGCTCGGGCTAACAGGCTGGTTGGGGCGAAAGCGCGCCGGCAGAAGCAGGATACAGTTTGTCGAAGGAAGACGCGATTGAGGTAATGGCAACGGTGATTGAGACCTTGCCCAATGCCATGTTCAAGGTCAAGCTCGAGAACAATCACGAGGCGCTGACCCATGTCTCGGGAAGAATGCGCAAGAACTTTATCCGCATTTTGCCTGGGGACCGCGTGGCGGTGGAATTGAGTCCTTACGACTTGAATCGCGGGCGGATCGTGTACCGCTACAAGTAGATTTTTTAATACCGCGCGGCAAGATTTGCGTGGAGAAGGGTAGCAAGAATGAAAGTCCGTGCATCGGTCAAGAAGATTTGCGTCAAGTGCAAGGTCATCACCCGCCGCGGGGTGGTTCGGGTGATCTGCGAGAACGCAAAGCACAAGCAGCGCCAGGGCTAAGCGAGCCTGGCATACGCGGAAGCTTTCACGGCAGGGAACAGAGATCAGAGATCAGGGATCAGTTGAAACACGCTTGTATCAGCAGTAGAAACTGACCCTTGATCTCTGATCTCCGAACCCTGGCAAGAGGCTAGTTAGCTTGAGTCAAGGCTTGCGAGGAACCTCTGGAAGCTGAAGCATACACCGTGCGGACCGGCTGAGGCCGGGGGCACACAACAGAAGCAGCAAAGGAACTCGAATGGCACGTATTGCTGGCGTCGATCTGCCCCGCAACAAGCAGGTACGGATCGCGCTCACATACATCTTCGGCATCGGTGATCCCCGTGCCGCCAAGATTCTGGAGAAGGCGAATGTAGATCCCTTCAAGAAAATCCAGGATTTGGGCGAGGACGAGGTCAACCGCATCCGTCAGGTGATCGAGGACGAAGGGAACGTCGAAGGCGACCTGCGCAAGGACGTCTCGATGCACATCAAGCGCCTCATCGATATTCAAAGCTATCGCGGCACCCGCCACCGGCGGTCGCTGCCGGTGCACGGCCAGCGCACCCACACCAATGCCCGCACGCGGAAGGGACCCCGCAAGGGAACCGTTGCAGGCAAGAAGAAAGCGACGGGTAAAACCTAATGGCGAAACCAGAGAAGGGCGGAGCCGGCAAGGCTGGCAAGAACAAGAAGTTCAAGAAGCGCGACCGCAAGAACGTGCCGTTTGGCATTGCGCACGTTCAGGCCACCTTCAACAACACCATCGTAACCATCACCGACCAGGTGGGCAACACGCTGAGCTGGAAGAGCTCGGGCTCGCTGGGCTTCCGGGGTTCGCGCAAGGGCACGCCGTTCGCGGCGCAGCAGGCCGCCTCGAATGCCGCCAGCATGGCCCGCGATCACGGCCTGCGCGCTGTGGATGTGCGCGTCTCCGGTCCCGGTTCGGGCCGCGAGTCCGCGATCCGCGCCCTGGCTGCCGCCGGTGTGGAAGTACGTTCGATCCGCGACGTGACGCCGGTGCCGCACAACGGCTGCCGTCCTCCCAAGCGCCGCAGAGTGTAAGCAGGGTTCAGAGATCAGAGATCAGAGATCGGCTCCAAGCGGGCTGTTTCTGATCCCTGATCTCTGATCTCTGACAACTGAATTGGGCCGGGATGGAACACAGCTCGCAGAGCGTGCGTAAACCGGCCGTCATCCGAAGTCAGGAGAAGTAAGTAATGGCACGTTATACCGGAGCAGTCTGCCGGCTTTGCCGCCGCGAAGCCACCAAGCTTTTTTTGAAGGGCGCCAAGTGCGCCTCTGACCGTTGCCCGCTGGAGAAGCGTAATTTTCCTCCCGGCATGCACGGCAAGGACCGCAAGGCCAAGATCGTGGGTTACGGCCTGCAGTTGCATGAGAAGCAGAAGGCGAAGCGCATCTACTTCACGCTGGAAGGCCAATTCCGCGAGTACTACGAGAAGGCCAACCGCGCCACGGGCGTCACCGGCGACATCCTCATTCAGCAGTTGGAGCGCCGTCTGGACAACGTGGCCTTCCGTCTGGGATTTGCCATTTCGCGCCGCCAGGCTCGCCAGGTTGTCCGTCACGGACACGTGGAGATCAACGGCAAGAAGGTGAACATTCCCTCCTACCAGGTGAATGTGGGCGATGAAATCGCCATCCGCGACAAGGCCAAGAAGCTCATCATCATTGAGCAGGCGACGCAGTATGCCGCCCAGAACCCGTTGCCGGCATGGCTGGAGATGAACTACGAGACCCTTACCGGCCGCGTGCTCTCTCTGCCGCAGCGCAAGGACGTTTCGCTGCCGGTCAACGAGCAGTTGATCGTCGAACTGTACTCGAAGTAAGGGAATAGGGATTAGGGGGTTAGGGGTTAGTCAAGGCGGATGCTGCAAGTGCTCTGACTAACCCTGAACCTTGAATCCTCAAATCAAACGAAGGAGAACTTGCGCGGCCGCCGCAGAATGCTTCGCGACGTACATGCCGCACAGGAAATCGAGACTTATATGCTTTGGAGAGGATTTCAAAAGCCGAAGCGCCTGGCAGTCGATGCCGAGACGCTCACCGACACATTCGGCAAGTTCAGCGCTCAGCCCTTTGAGCGCGGCTTTGGCACCACCATCGGCAACGCATTGCGCCGCACCCTGCTCAGTTCGATTGAGGGCGCCGCGGTCACTGCGATTCGCATCGAAGGTGTGTTGCACGAGTTTCAGTCCATCAGTGGCGTAGTCGAGGATGCAACCGACATCATCCTGAACTTGAAGCAGGTACCGTTCAAGCTTTCAGGCGATGGTCCCAAGGCTCTGTATCTGCGCGCCGACCAGCCCGGTGTCATCACTTCGGGCATGATCGAAGCAGACGGCGACGTCGAGATTCTGGACAAGAACGTCTACATTGCCACTCTCTCCGAAGGCGGCAAGCTGGATATGGAAATGCGCCTCAAGCGGGGCCGCGGCTATATCTCTGCCGATAAGAATTTCGATGCAGATCTGGGCATTGGTTTCATTCCCGTGGATTCGGTTCACTCGCCGGTTCGCCGCGTCAACTACACCGTTGAAGCAGCGCGTCTTGGCCAGATCACCGACTACGACAAGCTCACGCTCGAAGTGTGGACCAACGGAGCTGTGCTGCCCGCCGACGCAGTCGGCCTGGCCGCGAAGCTGCTGAAGGACCACATGAACATCTTCATCAACTTCGAAGAGGAAATCGAGGCGGAAGCGCGTGGCGAAGAAGGCCGCACGCTGTTGCGCAACGACAACCTCAACCGTTCGGTGGAAGAGCTGGAACTGTCGGTCCGCAGCTACAATTGCCTCAAGAACGCCAACATACAGACCATTGGCGAACTGGTGCAGAAGACGGAAGCCGAGATGCTCAAGACCAAGAACTTCGGCCGCAAGAGCCTGAACGAGATCAAGGAAATCCTCGCGCAGATGGGGCTCTCGCTGGGCATGAAGATCGACGAGAACGGCAACGCGGTTCCCGGACCCACCAGCATCCCGCCCGCGACCGCATTGGCTGCCAGTTACAGCCACTACGACGACGAGGACGAGCCGCTGGATTCGGTCGAGATCCAATTGCCGACCGAGACTGAAAACTTCTAAAGCTGCCAGGGGCAGGCCTGTTGCAAGACTGGCCTGCCGCCAGCCAAGTAGATTGCCGCCGGGTATTTGATCGCGAGCGGCGAAGAAATTATCCGAAAGAGAGTTGCATCATGCGCCATCGCAATGCAGGATTCAAGCTCGGACGCAATACCAGCCACCGCCGCGCGCTATTGCGCAACCTGGTCACGTCCGTCATTCTAGAAGACCGCGTGGAGACGACCATCACCAAGGCCAAGGCCGTTCGTCCGCTCGTGGAAAAGATGATCACCCTGGGCAAAAAGGGCGATCTG
>CAVZNE010000040.1:0-21260 GCA_963776445.1 Terriglobales bacterium | reverse complement strand
TGCGCGCACAATCTCTATTTGACCAGCTTGCGAGGCCGAATATAGCGCGGTCAACCCATCGGAGTCCTTGGCGTTAACCTGGGCTCCCTTTTCGAGAAGCAATTGCACAATGTCAAGGTGACCCTGCTGAGAGGCTGCCGCCAGCGGGTGACTTCCAGACTGCGTGGCACCATTGACATCAGCACCTTTAGCTAGAAGCGTCTGCACTATAGCGAGGTGTCCGTTGAAAGACGCACCATAAAGTGCTGTACCACCTGTACTGGATCGGGCATTAACATCAGCCCCTTTTGCGAGCAACCTCTCGACGCGGTGTAGATCGCCCTTCTTTGCGGCGTTGGCAAGATCGTCTCCTTGTGCGTTTGCCAATGTGCCAGTCAGCAACCATACCGACAGCGCCAAAACGCCAAGAAGAGAAACACGCTTCCTTATGCTGGATACACTCCACAGGATCATAGATACCTCCTTAACCAGGGGACGCAAGGAGTATACTGCCCCCCCAAGTTTTGCAACAAATTTTGAGGCTCTGAGCAAGAATCTGACAAATGCCTCGTTTTGCGGTTTTTTGAGATTCTGGAAGTCCGGGTACACATTTTCCATGAGGGAGAATGACTGGACGAAGGTACTGGGCTGGCCTGGATACAAGGTATACCGTGCCGGGATCGACGAGCCGGCCAAGCGGCTGAAGCTGTGGGCGCGGCGCAAACGGGGAAACAAGCAACTGGTCTGTTCGGGATGCGGTCAACTGGTGAGCGCAATCGCCGATACGTATGAGCGGGAAGTGCGCGATCTTCCCTGCTTCGAGTACCTGACCACGGTGACGATCGAACTGTATCGGCTGCGCTGTCCGCGCTGCGGCGCGGCGAGTGGCGCTGCAGTTTGGGCTTTCGACGAACACCGTGCGGGCCTATCTTCAGCGCTGGTCCGAGAGCCGCAAGAAGCCCGCCTTGCGCAACATGGGAGTGGACGAGATTCACTTGGGCAAGAAGCAAAAGTTCATCACCGTGGTGAGCAATGTGGATGCCGCCGAGCCCGTGTGGTTCGGACAAGACCGGAAGAAGGATACCCTCGATGAGTTCTTTGCGAAGCGGCTGAGTCCCTTTCAGCGCGGCGCGGTTCAAGCGGCCTGCGTGGATATGTGGGCCCCGTTCCGGCAGAGTATCGAGCCGTGGTTGCCCAAGTGCCGCATCATCTACGACAAGTTCCACATCATGCAGCACGCCAATGCGGCCGTGGATGAGGTGCGGCGGGCCGAGTTCTTCCGCAAGGGCGGAGCGGCACGTGCGGTGGTGAAGGGCAAACGCTGGCTGTTGCTGACGCGCTGGGTGAATCTGAACACGAAGAAGAAGCAGCAACTCAACGCTCTGTTTGCGCTGAACCGGCGCGTGAGGAAGGCGTATCTGCTCAAGGAAAGTCTGGACCGGCTGTGGAGCTACAGATATGAAGGAGCGATGTTGCGCTACATGAACAGTTGGATCGATCAACTGCGCTGGCAGCGTTTAAAGCCCATGGAGAAGCTGGCGAATATGCTGGTCAATCACCTGGAGGGAATCCTGAACTACTGCCGGACCAAGGTCAAGCTGGGCGTGGTGGAGGCGCTCAACGGCAATATCAAAGCCCTGTTACGCCGCGGACGCGGATACCGCAACCTCAACTACCTGCTGCTCAAAGCACAACGGATGGCCGCCACGAGGACCGAATTCGTCGCTTTTCAAAAAGCCGCGTAAAACGCACACTCTCCCAGTTTCTTGCCAAGAGCCGGAAAACCCACACGGTTTTAGCCTGGAGGGGAGGCAAGGTGCTACCCGCCGGATTGGTTCACTTGGGAGCTACTTTGGTCAGCCCGAAGCAGCCATGCCGCATGAAGGACAAAAGTGTGCTCCCGAGGGCATGGGCTCCCCGCAATCAGAGCAAAACGCCGGCGTTTGCGTTCTTGGTTCTGTCGCTCTTTGCTGTGACGGAACATAACTCGCCTCGCTAAACGACC
The DNA here is from genome assembly GCA_963776445.1 of Terriglobales bacterium. Taxonomy (GTDB): domain Bacteria; phylum Acidobacteriota; class Terriglobia; order Terriglobales; family Acidobacteriaceae; genus Telmatobacter. Next base: position 19,276 of record CAVZNE010000040.1, on the reverse strand, counting down.
GAACATTTGTACCCATCTGTCCGTAGATTTTACGGCCCGCTTCGGGAGAATTTGTCGTCGGGTCGTTTGCCACAACATCAAAGAAGGCCGTTTGCTTAGGCCAGACCGCCCAAACAAAAGCAGCAAGATAGCCAATACCTGTAAAGCCGAAAACAAGATTTATTCCACATATTACCCACTTGTAATGGTGCTCACGGCAAAAAGCAATGATCGTGGGAAGAAGATACACCGCCAAGGCCAACAGGCAACCTATGACAATAAGGGCAATCGTAGATGAATCGGTGTCGCTCATAATCTCGCCGCTCTCCTCAGCAAAGTGGATGTGTGCTGATTGTTTCCCAGCTTTGTAATCGCTACTCTCCAAGCCGGATCATTGGCCGGGTGCTGCATTGAATTCCACCGCTGCGACGGTTCTTCGCCCGTCCTCGTCGGCCTTCATGACGCAATCAATGTTCTTCATGTGCCCGTCTTCAAAGGAGAATCTGCACTCCCCATCGCTCACGGGCGTAGCTTTCCCAGGCTCAAGGTATACGTTGTCAACCGGCATCGTAATGCCGTCATTTTCCACTTGACCGGCAAAGGCAAGAATTGAAGGATGGTTGGCCTTTTTCTCCAGAAAACCAATCATTATGTGGGAGTAATGGTTGTCATAAAACGTGATAACCGCAGTGTCGCAGAAAAACCGTGAGTGCCGCTTCGCCAAGTCTGCTCCCAGGGGGCCTTCGGAAGTGTGACTGGACGCATTACAAGCACCTGCCACAAACTGGAGGTGGTCATATTTCCCAACCGCTGGGGCATTGGCACTGGGCTCTGTGGACGGCTGAGCTACTGTAGCAGACGACGCGGTTTGAGGCGAGCGTCCAGCAGAGCGCACAGTCAAGACGACAATTACGGCAATTACGACAACACCGAGACCTGCAACAATCAACAAGTGCAAGAGCAGACGTCCACCCTTTCGCGTTGCAGTAGCTACGGTATACGGGCCAGGCGCGCCTGAAACAGGAACGGCGCGGCCCGAACGCCATTGGTTCATGACCTGTGCGAGACTGCCCGCCGAGAGTTCGCAGGTAGATGGCGGTATGGCAAACGTGGATGCGCCGTCGTAAGCACTGCCAACCTTGAATAGCTTGCCGCCCGAAATGGCATCGAATACAACCGATGGTTGCCCGCCGTACTTCTCAACGAGTTGAACCCGGAATTCGCTTGCCGCACTCCAAGCGATAAGCGGCGCGCTCCGGAATGCACCGGAGACAACAAATCCATAAGGTGTGAGGCGGACAAACACATGCCCGGCAATATGCCTGGCCCCTAACACCCCCATCAAGCCGAACAATAGCACGCTGATCATCCCAATGATCATCGTTGCTGCGACTGCGACGCCCTCCGGCAAGTGTGCCGCCAAGCCAAATGGAAAGTGATGAGACCAAAACTCCGTATAAGTTATCAGACAAAGACCAAAGAAGACAAAGAGAGCGGATACTGCAACGATAAATAGACCGCGTCCTCGTGACGTGCGAAGCACAAGTTCTTGGTGTTGGATGCCGGGTGATTTCATACCCGTTGTTGCAGTGGCGGCGACACTGGCACCGCAATTACCGCAAAAGGCTGTTCCCGCTTCAGATTGCGTTCCACACTTTGTGCAAAATGCCATTAAAACCCTCGTTCTTGTTCATGGCGCAAGGTGGTTCGAGTTGTCTTCCGGTGATTAAGTGGTGAAACTATTCTTCCGGTAGTCGAGCAAGTGGAGTGGTGCGTGCTACATAACCGCGCACACATCTCAAACATTACCCCTTTCGCCAACAAACGCAATGAGGATAATAAGTGCAAGAAAGGCAATCGCGAACCCGATTGCCGCGCCAATGCTCGTTCCGCCTTGACGAGCCAACTCACTATCTGTCTGCTCCGGCTGGTTCATCGCGGTAATTTCTTTAACTTTTTTTTTGCACATGATATTTATAAAGAGAATTCCCTTGCCACCCTAATGCTCCAGCTATACCCATACTAATGACACCAGATAGTGTATCTGTAACACCAAACGCATATTCAGCTAGAACTATGACGCTGTAGAGTCCAAGAAAGATCCAGCAGCAGAGATACATTTTTCTGTACGCCATCCAAGGTAACGCCAGAAAGAACGCAGCCCAATTCCACGATTGTTTACTCTTCTTCAGTTCGGCAATTTTCCACTTGCGGTTGTAATAGTCGTAATTGTTCCCGACAAACTTCATCTCCGCCGTAGTAATGTCATCCGCTGGTCTGGCTTGCGGTGCAGCATTGGATAAGAATGGCTGGATTGCTGCAGTTGCGGCGACAGGGGTACCGCAATCACCGCAAAAGGCTGTTCCCACTTCTAACTGCGTTCCACACTTTGTACAAAATGCCATTGAGATTCTCTTTCTTGTTCATGGCGGTGAGATGGTTCGGTTGCTTTCCGGTTCTGAAGTGAAATTACTGTTCTGCCGTTCGTCGAGGCGCGGGCATACCCATGGCCTGTTTGGCTGCGCGTTAGCACACCCATCCAAATCGTCGCGCGGGCACGGTCAAGGAACCGTGTCCTCCGTACGAGCAACCGTTCGGGATTGAGAGCGAGTTGGCGCAATTATATTGGAAGCAGGTCCGTCGGCGCTAACAGACGCATAGCGGCGGTAGCGGTCTGCCCGCGTGAAAGTGTTGTTCGGCGAGCAGACCTTGCAATTTTGGCAGATGGCCCACTCATCCCATTTCCATGGACTGTGCCCCATTCATCGCAGCTTTATCGAGATGAGTGGGTTTTCGGGTAAGATCGCAGAGGAATTACGATGACCGGCAATGGGAAGAGATGTGCCCGGCGCAAAAGGACCGCTATTTTTGCGCTCCGCCCCCCAATCCCCGCCTTTTGCTTCAAAACCGCATCGCACTCGACGAAATCCAGCAAGCGTGCGATCGCGGAGATTCCGTCGCCCAGACGCAGAAAAAAAGGCCCTCCCAAATGGGAGGGCCTTTCATTGCTTGAAACCTGAAACTGTTGCTTACGCGACGACTTCGATACCCATCGAGCGGGCGGTTCCCTTGATGCTCTTGATGGCCGTCTCAACCGAGGCGGCGTTCAGATCGGGCATCTTCGTGGTCGCGATCTCGCGTACCTGGGCTTCCGTGACCTTGCCGATTTTTTCCTTGTTCGGCGTGCCAGATCCCTTGGCGATGCCGGCGGCCTTCTTCAACAGAACGGCGGCAGGCGGCGTCTTGGTGATAAAGCTGAAGGTGCGGTCGGCATAAACCGTGATGACGACCGGGATGACCAGCCCTTCCATCTCTTTGTTCTGCGTGCGCGCGTTGAACTGCTTGCAGAACTCCATGATGTTGACCTGCGCCTGACCGAGCGCGGGGCCGACCGGGGGAGCGGGAGTGGCCTTGGCTGCAACGATCTGCAGCTTGACGTAACCGGTAATTTTCTTCGGAGGTGCCATGGTATGTTCCTTCGGAACCAGCTTCTAGCTCCTAGCTTCTAGCTTTCAACTGGTAGGTTCCTGTTCAAATTTTGGTGTCGGCGCCGTAGCGTTTGCTCGCAACCGGGTTCCGCTAGGTAGGCAACCCCGGCTAGAAGCTGAAAGCTAGTAGCTAGCAGCTAAAACCGACTACTCAATCTTTTCGACTTTGCCAAACTCCAGCTCGACCGGGGTAGATCGTCCGAAGATGGTCACCATGACCTTGAGCGTCTCGCGATCTTCGTTGATCTCGTCCACGATGCCGTTGAAGTTGGCGAACGGGCCGTCGGTAATCCGCACCGACTCGTTCTTCTCAAACTTGATCTTCATGCGCGGCTTGTCTTTGGAGCTATCCGCGCGGTACAGAAGTGTTCCCACTTCTTCCTCGGTGAGCGCCACGGGCTTGTCGCCTGTGCCCAGAAAACCCGTCACCTTTGGCGTGTCCTTGAGGACGTGCCACATGTGGTTGTCGAGTTCCATTTCCACCAGCACGTAACCGGGCAGAAAAACCCGCTCTGTCGTGCGCTTCTTTCCGTTGACGATTTCCGTCACCGGCTCGGTGGGAATCATGACCCGGCCCACCTTGTCCTGCAGCCCAAAGGCCTGGACGCGGCTCTGGATGGACTCGCGCACCTTGCGCTCAAAGCCCGAGTAGGCGTGCAGGATGTACCACTTGAAGTTCTCGTTGCGCACCGGCTCCGCAGTCTCTGCGGTCGGGACAGCGTCCTGCTCAGCGGGCTGTACAGCAAGCTGCTCGGCGGGCTGTTCTGCGGGTTGTTCCAATTCTTCTGCCATCATGTTCTCGTTTCGCGGGTGCACTTGCTACTGCAATCCGCCCAGCCTGCTCAACAACATTTTCAGGCCGAAATCGAAGATCCGGTCCACCACGAAGAAATACACTCCGAAGATGAACACCGCGATGATCACCACTGTCGTGGTGGCCTCGACTTCCTTGCGCGAGGGAGTTACCACCTTGCGCATCTCGCCGCGAACATCGGTCAGAAAGCGTGTGAACTCGTTCCACTGGCCAACCACGCTGCCGAAGTACTTTTTGGGCGCGTTGTCGCCCTGCCGCTTGATCGGCCGTTCTTCGCCGTTCACGAGTGTTGCCTTGGTTCCCATACTTCCGTTCCTTCGCGGCCAGCTTCATGCCGGCCGCATCCGTACTCAATCTGGCAGGGGCGGAGGGATTCGAACCCCCAAGTTCGGTTTTGGAGACCGACAGTTTAGCCGTTGAGCTTACGCCCCTAAAAGAGATCAGGGGTCAGAGAGCAGAGATCAGATTTCAGCGCCCCATTTTGATGGCTTACTGACCCCTGGCCTCTGATCTCTGATCTCTGTTCTACTTGGTTTCCTTGTGCGGCTGGTGCTTGCGGCAGCGGTTACAGAACTTCTTGAACTCCAGACGGCCAGTGGTCGTCTTCTTGTTCTTCGTCGTCGAGTAGTTGCGCTCCTTGCACTCGGTGCACTGCAATGTAACGATTTCCCGCATGCTGCAATCCTTTCAGCTGTCAGTTTTCAGTCTTCAGTTGTCAGTTCAAAACGCTCTGCATTCCAAACTGACAACTGACCACAGACAACTGTTCACTCTTACTTACTTGATGATTTCCGAGATCGCGCCCGCGCCTACCGTGCGGCCGCCTTCGCGGATTGCGAACCGAAGTCCCTTTTCCATGGCCACCGGCGTGATCAGCTCGATTTCAAGCTGAATGTTGTCGCCCGGCATCACCATCTCGACGCCCTCCGGCAACTGCGCTACGCCCGTCACGTCCGTCGTGCGGAAGTAGAACTGAGGACGGTATCCCTTGAAGAACGGCGTGTGACGGCCGCCTTCTTCCTTGCTCAAAATGTAGACTTCGCCCTTGAACGTCGTGTGCGGCGTAATCGATCCCGGCTTGGCCAGAACCATGCCGCGCTCCACGTCTTCCTTGGGGATGCCGCGCAACAGGAGACCGGCGTTGTCGCCCGCCATGCCCTCGTCGAGCTGCTTCTTGAACATTTCCACACCCGTCACAACCGTCTGACGGGTCTCGCGGAAGCCCACGATCTCGGCAGGCTCGCCCACCTTGATCTTGCCGCGCTCAATACGGCCCGTTACCACCGTGCCGCGCCCGGAGATCGAGAAGATGTCTTCGATGGGCATCAGGAAGGGCAGGTCCACCGCGCGATCGGGACGGGGAACATACTTGTCCACCGCATCCATCAGCTCGTCGATCTTCGCTTCCCACTTCGCATCGCCGTTCAACGCGCCCAGGGCAGAACCGCGGATCACCGGCACATCGTCGCCGGGGAACTGGTACTTGCTCAAAAGCTCGCGAACTTCCATCTCGACCAGGTCGGTCAACTCTTCGTCTTCCACCGCGTCGCACTTGTTCAGGAACACCACGATGCAGGGAACGCCAACCTGGCGCGCCAGCAGTACGTGTTCCTTGGTCTGCGGCATGGGGCCGTCGGTCGCCGCTACCACCAGGATCGCGCCGTCCATCTGGGCCGCGCCGGTGATCATGTTCTTGATGTAATCGGCGTGTCCGGGGCAATCCACGTGCGCATAGTGACGGTTCGCCGTCTCGTACTCCACGTGCGCCGTCGCGATCGTAATGCCGCGCTCCCGCTCTTCCGGGGCGTTGTCGATCGAGTCGAACGAACGGAACGAGTTCTTCGGGTTGTGCTTCGCCAGCACCTTGGTGATCGCCGCAGTCAGAGTCGTCTTGCCGTGATCGATATGTCCGATGGTCCCCACATTCACGTGCGGCTTCGAACGGTCAAACTTTTCCTTCGCCATGCTCTTCAGTTCCTTCCGTTAGACTTTTTCGTGTCGCTCTCTTGTCGCCCGGCCATGCCGGATACGCAAAACTTTCGGGTGCGCCCTAATAGCTGGCGTATGCCCTGAAATACCGCTGCCGCAACTCCGCCGGCACCGCTTCCACAAGCGTCAGATACCGCTCGCGGGTCAAACCCTGGTCGGATGCGGGCAGCTCTCCGTAGAGACCGGATGCCTGCTTGCCCAGCAATCCGCGGCCGAGAACACCCTCGAAGTCGCGAATCCGCAGCCGGGACTTGACCGTGCGGTTCAGGAAGACTTCCACGTCCCGTGCGTCAAAGGCTGCGTCGATCAGCGCATTGAGTTGCGCATATCCCTGCTCATCCCGGACTGCAATCGTGGCCTGCTCAAACATCGTTTCCTGCCCTTGTCCCAGGCTCTGTCAGCCCATCCGCCTGTTTTCCAACTATGGAGCGGGAGACGGGGATCGAACCCGCGACCAACAGCTTGGAAGGCTGTGACTCTACCACTGAGTTACTCCCGCCCGAACCTGAGCTGCCAGCCGCCAGTTTGCAACTTCGTCCCACGGCACAGGCCATTTTTTGCCTGATCCATCACCGCACTGGCTGAACACTGGGAACTGACAACGGACAACTGAAAATCTGGAGCTGATGACCGGGCTTGAACCGGTGACCTCTCCCTTACCAAGGGAGTGCTCTACCAACTGAGCTACATCAGCCTTCTTACAAACTACCAGGCGTCGAACTGGCGCCCTCTTCCCCACGCCGGCGAATTCGATCCGCCTGCCGGGCCAACACGGTGCGCAAAGCCAATCCGCCCAGAATCACCAGCGGAAACCACCGCAACTCCACCCATTTGCCCAGGACGAAAACCTTGCCTTCATCCAGAGTAAACCAAACCAGCACTGCCAGCACCGCATACAACGCAAGAGCCACTGGAAATCGTCGTTCCAGGTCTGAACCGGTGCGGTGTGTGTCCGCTGCCTTCAGACTCGCTGGGCGTATTTTCGGCCCTTCGCCCATTCCAGCCCCTCAAAACCTGGTGCACAGGGGAGGATTTGAACCTCCGTAGCTCCAAAGAGCGGCAGATTTACAGTCTGCTGCCATTAACCACTCGGCCACCTGTGCCCAACCTTGCCTGCACCCTGCAAAAACCCTCTTCAGCGCATCAAGCCCCATCCGGAAAACCTCCGGCATTTCGGAGCATGCACCTCAGTGGGATCACCGCAGAGGACAGGTCCGGCGCTCAAAAAAAACTTGTTCGCCGGCAAAACTTTTTGCCGCTTCAGATCCCGTTGCTGCTTCCCTAAGTGGAGCTGGCGAAGGGATTTGAACCCCCGACCCTCTGATTACAAATCAGATGCTCTACCAGCTGAGCTACGCCAGCCCTATCCACCCGGAAACCGCTCCGGAACCCCTAAAAACCGCGCGGACACACTGCCACTCCGCACGTTCTACGGCACAGGAACTAAGGTTAGCATACCGCCGTCCGCGGAGCAAACCGGGGGCGAAAAACAGGGGGTAGGGAGGAGGGAATAGGGATCAGAAGAGCGCCTTGATCTGCCCGAAACGGCAGACGCGGCGCCCACGAATTCCCTTCCCGGAGCAAGGAGTCGAAAAAATAGGGTCGAGTTCGACGCAGCCCTGGGTCCGCATGCCCTCGCGCGACCCGCCCCGGAGGGCCGATCGAAGAATTCTTCCTCAAAAATCCCTTGCATAAGGCCTTTTTTGGGTAGATGATTTGCTTTCTTTTCCGGCAAAGACTTACCCGTTCTGAATGACAAGGAGAGGCAGTATGCGCAAAGGTTTTCTTGCAATCGTGTTTCTCGTATTTTGCCCCCTGCTGGTAGCGCAGCAGTCGCTCAACAATGACTCCATCGTCAAGCTCGTGAAGGCGGGCCTGTCTGAGGATTTGATTGTCTCCACGATCAACGCTTCGCCGGGAACCTATGACACCTCGGCCGACGGGCTGATAGCTCTGAAACACGCCGGTGTCAGCGACAAGATCGTCGCGCAGATTGTGCTGAAATCAACTGCTCCTGCTCCATCCGCCCAACCACCGATTCCTCCGTTGGACCCAATGCCCGGAGCTATCGAACAGGGCTCCACGGACCCGGACAATCCTGCCGCTCCACACGAAGCGGGCGTTTACATCTTCAGTGACAGTTCCCCAGCAGGGACGAAAATGATCATGCTGAAGCCCTCATTCTGTACGCAGAACAAAGTGAGCGGCGCTTTTTCTTCCGCAATGACTTATGGCATAGCTAAGGTCAAGATCAAGGATGTGGTCAGCGGCGCGCACGCCAGTTTAAGGATCACTGACTCTCAGCCAACTTTCTACTTTTATTTTGAGGATCTGACCTCAATGGGGAATAGAAATTCGTCGCTCACATTTGGCCCCTCAATAGGAATGACGCAGAGCCCGATTGGGCTCTTGCTGCGAAAGTTCGATACACATGGCGATACAAGAGAGGCTCTCAAGTCTTTCAACGCGGATAATAAGACGTTAATTGGTTTTACCTTTACCAAGCTGCGACCTGGGGCGTTCAAGGTCACGCTGAACGGACCGCTTTCACCAGGAGAATATGGATTTATTGCCCCCCTTGGCAACAGCGTCTTCGATTTCGGCAAGGACTAGAGGCCTTCCGAGGTTCTTGAATCAACTGCCAACAGACTTGTCACTGGATTTTCGGCAGCGATAATAGAATTGGATTTCCGAAAGAGGACGAGATGAAGAAGTTGCTCGCAGTTCTTCTTTGCTTTTTGTTTCCGATTAGCGCTCTCGCAGGGGAAAACGGATACAAGATTGACTATGATGGCGGGTCAATACCGGGCGCCAAGGCCGGAAGCGCAATGAAGCTGGTTATCGATGGCGCTAATATACGAATTCTGAAAGACAAAACAGAAGTTGCAGTGATCCCAGTTGTAGCGATAACTGAAATCAGTTATGGACAGGATGTTCACCGTCGAGTTGGCGCGGCGATTGGCCTAGCGGTCTTCTCGCTCGGTCTTGGAGCCCTGCTAGCTCTTTCCAAGTCGAAGAAGCACTTCATCGGCCTTACCTGGGATGATGGCGGGAAGAAGGGCGGATTCGCATTTCAGGCTGACAAAAATGACTATCGAGGACTCTTGGCGGGGCTTGAGGGGGTCACAGGCAAGAAGGCTGTCGATTCAGACGCCATGAACGTGAAGAACTAAATAACGGTTTAACCGATTGAGACCGGCTCATAGGCGCAGCAGCCGAGACGAAGGACCCAAGGTGTTGTCTTGCCGCAAGTGATACCTTGGTTTCTGATGGCACCTCATGAATAAACGCACCCGCAGAACGCTTTGGGTTGTGGCCGCGGTCCTGCTCCTGCTGGCCCTGGCCATCTTCCTGCGCTCCAAGGCCCCGCCAGAGGCCGCGCGCCTGCTGCCCGAGTCCGACGGCATCCTCTACATCAACCTCAAGCCCGTGCGCGGCTTCCTGCACAAGGATCTGAAGCCGCCCACGCGCGTGCCCGAATACCAGCAGTTTGTGGACGCCACCGGCATCGACTGGGAGCGCGACCTGGACCAGGTGGCCATCGCCCTGCACCGCATGCCCGACCCCAACGGCCCCAACGGGCCAGTTGCTTACTCCATGGTGCTGGTGGGCAAAATCACCGGCCAAAAGCTCAACACCTGGCTCGACGCCCACGCCGCCTCCCGCGATTCCTACGACGGCCACACCGTCTACAACATTCCGTCCGAGGGCCGCACGGTGCGCGTGGCCCAGATCGGCTACGACATGGTGGCCGTCTCCAACACCCCAACCCCCGAGCAGATCCACTCCATGCTCGACCGCCACCGCACCGCCGCTCTGCCCTTGCCCGGCTCCACGCTGCTGGCCCGGCACTACCATGAGTTGCCCCTGCTCTCCCTGGCCTGGGGCGTAGGCCAAATCGGCCTGCCCTTCTCAGAACGCGGCGCAATCAGCGTTTTTGGCTTCTCGCTGCCCCTGGAGGCCGACTCGACCATTGTGGCCAGCGTCGCGCCTGCTCTGTCGCTGCAAGGCGCGCTCAACCTCAAAGTCGAGGAGATCGCCCCCAGCGACGACGTGGCCGCCCGCCAGTACGCCGCCCTCACCACCCTGATCACCCTGGCCCGCGGCTTTACTGCTCCGTTGCCCGGCAACTCCGCCAACAACGGCCTGAAAGAGCTGCTCAAGACCGCCGAAGTCAGCGTCGAGAAGCGCAACCGGGTGGTCATCAAGGCTACCCTGTCGCCCTCTTTGTTCACCGCTCCTGCGCAGGACGAAAATACATTGCAGGAACCCGCACCTTCCGCCGCCCCCGGCGCATCCAAGTAAATAACTAGCGCGCTTCCCGCCGCATCCACACTACCTCCCCATTCATGCGTAATTTCCCCAGCGCATGGATGGGAGGCTGCTTCCCCGCCTGTCCCAGCCCGCCGCACCCCTTGCCAGTCCACACGCATGGTTGCCCTACTCGGCAGCGCGACGGCAGAGCCTCGTTTCCCCAAAACAAAGGCGGCCCCCATCCTGCGGGAGCCGCCTGTACTTCTCAAAAAAAAGGAAACTATTTGACCGGCGCGGGAAGCGAATGGCTATCGACAAGAGCCACCTGCTCGTAGGTGGAGCGCAGGTACTTGTGCGGATTGACGGGAACGTTGTGCACGCGCACTTCATAGTGCAGGTGCGGTCCGGTGGCGCGTCCCGACTGGCCGACGTAGCCGATCACCTGGCCGCGGATCACATGCTGGCCGGTGACCACCGCAATCGCGGAAAGATGGCCATAGACCGTGACCACGTCGTGGCCGTGATTCAACACCACTTCGCGTCCGTATCCGGCGCCCATGGCCGCGCCGCTCACGTCCCCGTCCGCCGTGGCGCGCACCGGCGATCCATAAGCCGCCTCAATGTCGATGCCCGAGTGGAACTTGCCTTCTCCGTTGAAGGGATCTTCCCGCTGACCAAAACTGGAGCCGACGCGACCCTCAATCGGCCAGATCGAAGGCGCATCCGCCAACAGCGTCCAGTCCCCGCCAAAAGACGACGACAGGCCACCCTCCAGCGCGCGGGAAACCCGGCCGGAAAGCGCCTGCGTGCGCAGCGCATAAAACTGATCGACGGAAAGCTTGACCTGCTGCTGGTTCACATCGTCGGTCAAAGCCAAGGTGGTGGGCGTGTCCGCTGCTGCGGCCGCGGAGGCGGAGGCGGCGGGCTTGGCGCCGGCCAACTTGTTCTGCTTCAGGCCATACAGGGCGGTCACTTCACTGGCCAGCGCGCCCAGCGAGGCCACCTGCACATCGCGGTCGTGCGCCACCTGGGCCATCTGCTTGTAGTTCTTGCGCAGCATCTCCCGCTCTTGCCGGACCTGGTTGTAGCTCTCTGTTTTCAACAGCATGCGGGTGTAGGAACCGGCCAAGCCAACGATGGTGAAGGCGCCAATCAGCGCCGCGGCAATAAATCCATACGCGTATCGCAGAGGAAGCGGAATCTTGCGTACCCGCCCGTCCTCGTCTCTGGCAACAAAAAGTATGTAATAGCGTTTGCGCAGCATCTTCGCCTTTCATCCCCGCAACCCGCAGGGCCGCAATTCGCCGAACACTCAACAAAAGAGCAAGGCATAAGGGCTTTTCAGCCCATAGATAAGTACACACACCCAACGGGCACAACCCAGGTGTGGTCTGTAAAGGCTAACAAAGCAGAGGGCGCAGGGTCAACGAAAACCGTGGTCTGGATCCTTTCAAAATTCATTTCGGAACAGTACTGGATATTCCACAAACCGGACCAAGCAGGAGATATTTCTGCCGATTTGCCCTATTCTCAAGAGATGCGTTCCAAGCAACCCCATTCCTTGCAATCTGGTGGACCGGGCGAACTGGCCCTGCTCCGGCAGATTCGCGACCGGGCGGCTCAATCCTCCCGCGGCGGACTGCGCCTGGGCATCGGCGACGACTGCGCCCTGCTCGCCCCGCGTCCTGGCGAGGATCTGGCCGTCACCACCGATCTGACCATCGCCGGCCGCCACTTCCGCCTCGACTGGCACGCGCCTGAGGCCGTCGGCCACCGCGCCCTGGCGCGCGGCTTGAGCGACCTGGCCGCCATGGGCGCCCGGCCCGTTGCAGCCTTTCTTTCCCTGGGTTTGCCGCGCGAGCTGACCATCGCGGCGGGCCGCCGCCCGGCCTGGGTCAACCGCTTTCTCGACGGCATGCTCACCCTGGCCGATGCGCACAAAACCCCTCTGGCGGGCGGCGACCTTTCCGAGTCCCCCGTGGCCATGGCCGACATTGTGCTGGTTGGGTCGGTTCCCCGCGGCAAAGCACTGCTCCGCTCCGGCGCACTCCCCGGCCATTTGCTGTATGTCACCGGCGCCCTGGGCGGAGCGGCCGCCGGGCTCGACCACCTGGCCCAGTTGGCCGGACTGGCGAGTTCAACCAAGCCCCGGCCGCGCAGCCCGCAGCCCCCGCGCATCCCCAAGAAGCTGGCGGCCCTGCTGGCCCCCCACCTCTATCCCCAGCCGCGCATCGCCCAGGGCCTCTGGCTGCAGCGGCACGGCCTGGCTTCCGCCGCCCTCGACCTCAGCGACGGCCTTTCCACCGATCTGGCCCATCTTTGCCAGGAGTCCGGCGTGGCCGCGGAAGTCGATTCTGCACTGCTTCCGGTGCAACCTGGCGCAACACTCGCCCAGACCCTCAACGGCGGAGAGGATTACGAGCTGCTCTTTACCGCACCAGCCGACGCCCGCCTGCCCCGCACCATCGCCGGCGTTGCCATCACCCGGATCGGCCGCATCGTTCCCGCCCGCGCCGGCTACCCCGCCGTCACGCTGCTGGGAACACGAGGCTCCAAGCCTCTCGCGCCCCACGGCTGGGAGCATTTCGCCTAAAATTGACTTGGAAGCTGCGGGTCCGGTCATCGGCCAGCAAAGAGAAGAAACTCAAAAATGCGCAGGCCATTTTTGCGCTGCATGATAGACCCGAAGAACGCGAACCTGTTTTGGATCAACTTTGTAGACAAGGATGTACGGGGTTCGGCGAACGACCCGTTCGCGGGTCTCTGCAACGCGCCCGGCGCGTCCGCCGCGAGGGAATCGGCAGAGCAATTCTACCTCTGCATGAATGCGATTTTCGACGGCGTCCGCCGCTCGGTCGCTGTCCGCCGCGATGTAGTCAGCCAACTCTTCCAAATCGCGCATGGCAGACTGACTCCAGACGAGCTTCACGCTGTGGCCTTCAACCTCCGCGCCCTGCGGATCGCCTCATGAAGCTCCTTCATGGCCACTTCATGCGGAACGTCTTCCGAAGTGTCCGCCAGAGCCTCTTCCACACCGGCGCGGAACCATTCCTCATAGCCCGGCTCCGGTTCGCCAACATTCTTCTGCCAGGCAGCCTCGTCTTCGGCGGTCTCAACGCTGTCCCAAAGCGCGTTAGCCAGTAGGATGCGCTGATCTTCGGGCAGTTCGTAGGCGATTTGTCGGACTTCCTCGTAGGAGCGCGGCATGGGGAGATTGTAGCGCGGAATTCGCCAACCCGCTCTGACATTCTCTTTGTTATGAACCGCCCCCAGCATTCTTAAAGCTTGCCAGCCTCATCGAGCTTTGCTTGCGCCTCTTGAGGTCGATTCATGCGCTTCAGCAGTTCAGCATGAAAATGAAGATCCCGCTTTAACGCGCTGGGAAGCTCCCCTTTCCGACAAAAGTCCTCGGCCGTAGACATATCGGCGTCGCCGCCTTTCATATCGCCTGAGAACGCGCGAAGTTGTCCACGAATTGAGTACGCGGCTTCACTACCCGAGTTACCGTCGTGGCCAAGCCTCACTACTTCAACCGCCTTTTCTGAATAACGGAGTGCGGTCTCCAGGTCACGTACGTTTGCCAACGCGGTCGCCGCATATACATATGCTTCCCGCCTCTCTATGAAGCGGCGATCAGCGGTGAATTCATCTGCAGTCGAAGCCGCTTTCTTGCATGCATCTGCGGTCGCCATGTCGGTAGCATGTGCGATTACTCCGCGTGAGCAGCTTTCCCACGCCTGATAAAAGCGATTCGCTACCTCTGCATCAGGTTCACCCCGGCTGTCTTGAGGTGGAAATGTCAATGTCAGGGAATAACTTCCATTCGCTGTCGATTCGTGAGGAGTATGAACTTCCGGCTTATCGTTAAGTGTGAACCTGACTAAGACATTGCCTGAGACAGAGATCGAGGTCCCAGGATCATTCTGGTGAAAAGGCTGGTATCTCCACTTCTTGATCGCATCCGCTGTCGCTTGCCTCAACATCGGCGGCCCGCTGATGACCTGTATCGATCTGACCTGACCATCCGTCGCAATTTCAACCTTCGCCACAACATCGCCCTTCACTTGAGAGACTTGTGCAATCGGCGGATACATCGGCGCGACGTAATCCACAAGATGACTGGCAAGTTCCTCTTGGCCCACCTTGGGAATCCCGAAGTCCTGAGCACACAGAGGAGCAATTCCGACGAGCAGACCGAATGCGGCCAATATGTGGAGAGTACGCATATATCCTCCAATCAAAATCCCGATCTCTTCGTGGCATAAATCAACCGCAGATTCTTCGACTTCGCTACTCTCCGCTCAGGATATCAGCGCAATAGAAAGTTGGCGTTGTCTTACTCCGCGTTATCGATCTGCGCCCTTTGCAGTTTGTCGGAGTAATCCACATACACCGCCTTCCATGTACTGAAGAAGTCGATCGCTCCCAACCCTTCCCGGTGCCCGTTGCCGGTATGTTTCACGCCGCCGAAGGGTAAGTGCACCTCCGCGCCAATCGTGGGCGCATTGATGTAAGTAATGCCCGCCTCCAGGTCGCGCATGGCGGTGAAGGCGCGGTTCACATCCTTGGTATAGAGCGAAGCAGAAAGCCCGTATTCGATGGAGTTGGCAATCTCGATGGCCTGCTCGAAGGTATCGAACTCGATCAGGCTGACCACCGGTCCAAAAACCTCTTCGCGGGCAATGCGCATTGTGGGCGTAACTCCGCCCAGGACGGTCGGCTGAAAGTAGCTGCCGTGGGCGTAGATGCCTTCGGTCAGCGGATGCCCGCCGGTCAACAGGCTGGCACCCTCAGCGAGGGCGATGGCTACATACTTCTTTGAAGTTTCAACCTGCCACACGTTCACCTGCGGACCCACGTCCACGGCGTCTTCCAGGCCGTTGCCCACCGTTAATCTTTTGGCCCGCGCCACAAACTCCTCGGTAAACTGGGCGGCAATGCCCTTTTGCAGCAGGATGCGGCTGGTGGCCGTGCAGCGCTGCCCGGTGGTGCCGAACGCGCCCCACAAAGCGCCGTCCAGGGCCAGGTCCAGGTTGGCGTCGTCCATCACGATCTGGGCGTTCTTGCCGCCCATCTCCAGCGAAACCGGCTTGAAGCTGGTGGCGGAGCGCTGGGCCACCAGCGAACCCACCTCGCTGGAGCCGGTAAAGCTGATGGCGCGCACATCCGGGTGCTCCACCAGCGCCATGCCCACGCCCTCGCCGCTGCCGCTCACAATGTTGACCACGCCCGGCGGCAGGCCGGCATCCATCAGCGTTTGCACCAGGTTATAGGTGGAAAGAGGCGTATCGCTGGCCGGCTTGATGACGCAGGTGTTGCCGCAAACCAGGGCCGGAAACAGCTTCCAACTGGGAATGGCCATGGGGAAGTTCCACGGCGTGATGAGGCCCACCACGCCCACCGGCACGCGCACGCACATGGCGAACTTGTCCTGCAGTTCGCTGGGAGTGGTCTGGCCAAACAGCCGCCTTCCCTCGCCGGCCGCGTAAAAGGCCTCGTCGATGGCCTCCTGCACGTCGCCCAGGGTTTCGGTGAGCACTTTGCCCATCTCCCGGGTCATGTCGCGGGCATACTGCTCCTTGCGCTCCTTGAGCAACAGGCCGGCGCGGACCAGAATCTCGGCCCGCTTGGGCGCGGGAACCAGCCGCCAGGTAGCGAAGGCCTTTTTGGCGGCGGCCACGGCCAGGTTTATGTCTTCAATGTGCGAAGAGGGAAACGCGCCCACCACGTCGGCGCGGTTGGCCGGATTCAGGTTCAGGACGGTTTTGCCGCTGGCGGCCGGCAGCCACTGGCCGCCTATCAGATTGTGAAACGTTGGATAGGTCATGGAAACCTCGGAAAAACAGTTGTCAGTAGTCAGTAGTCGCTGGCAGTTGTCGATTATGGGTACAGGATGGCCGATAACTGGATTGACAGTGCATGGCGCGCGGCCGGCCAGGCAGGGGCGAAGTCCCTGCGGAGCATCTTATTGAAAGCTTCCGGCTTGGCTTGGCTCCGCTGGGCATGGCATCCTCCGGGCTGGTGCGCTCCCCGGCAATTTCATTGGGGTGCGGCTCTCTGCCGGGAGCGGCAAACACCTGAGTGTAGCGCAAAACGCGCATCATGCGGCACGGCCCGCGACCCGCACAATGCAGGTTTGGCCCCGCTGGCCGTACAATAGTTCTTGAGGTAGAACTAGTTTCCCAATGTCATTAAACGGTTATCCTTCGCGCTCCTCGCGGTCGCATGGTCTGCGCTCGCTCTTCAGCATGTTCTCGAGCGATCTGGCCATCGATCTCGGCACCGCCAACACCCTGGTCTACGCGGCCGGCAAAGGCATCGTTGTCAACGAGCCCTCCATCGTAGCCATCAATAAGAACACGGGCGAAGTGGAAGCCGTAGGCAAAGAGGCCAAGGATATGCTGGGCCGCACGCCCGGCAACATCGTGGCCATCAAGCCGATGAAGGACGGCGTCATCGCCGACTTCAAAGTCACTGAGAAGATGCTCAACTACTTCATTCAGAAGGCCCACAACCGCAAGATGCTGGTGCATCCGCGCATCGTCATCGGCGTGCCTTCGGAAATCACCCAGGTCGAAAAGCGCGCAGTCGAGGATTCGGCCTACCGCGCCAAGGCCAGTGAAGTCTATCTGGTAGAACAGGCCATGGTCGCCGCCATCGGCGCCGGGCTGCCCATCACCGAGCCGGGCGGCAACATGGTCGTCGACATCGGCGGCGGCACCACGGATATCGCGGTCATCTCTCTGTCGGGCATCGTGTACTCGCGCTCGGTGCGCATGGCCGGCAACCAGATGGACGAAGCCATCACCAACTATCTGAAGCGCAAGTACAACCTGCTCATCGGAGAACGCACCGCCGAGCACGTCAAAATCGAGATCGGCTCCGCCTTCCCGCTGGACAAGCCGCTGACGATGGAAATCAAGGGCCGCAACCTGATTGAAGGCGTGCCCAAGACCATCACCATCGACGACAGCGAGATTCGCGAAGCGCTGGGCGAGTGCATTGCGGTCATCATGAACGCCATCCGCGTTGCCCTGGAACGCACCCCGCCCGAGCTTTCGGCCGACATCAGCGACCGCGGCATTGTGCTGACCGGCGGCGGCGCGCTCATCAAGAACCTGGACAAGCGCATCCGCGAAGAAACCGGCCTGCCCGTTTCGGTGGCCGACGATCCGCTGGCCTCGGTTGTCCTGGGCACCGGAAAGATGCTCTCCGACTTCCGTCTGCTGCGCAAAATCAAGATCGACTAACTGGGATCAGAGATTGGAGATCAGGGGTCAGTAAGGCTCTGATCTCTGAACTCTGATCTCTGATCCCTGACTCCCCATGGAACCGTTCTTCATCCGTTATCGCAATCTTCTGGTGCTGCTGGTGATCCTGGTAGCGCAGATCATAGGCTTGGCCGTCCAGGTGCGCAGAACCAGCGCCGGACGCGTCAGTCTTGACCCGCAGGACGGGCCGGGCGTGCGCCTGATCCGGATGTGGGCCGATGCGGTCGTCACGCCTCCCGAACGGATGATGCACTCTGCAAAAATGGGATCGATCGGGCTGTGGCAGAACTACCTAGACCTGCGCCACGTCAGCGAAAACAACCAGGAGCTGCAGAAAACCGTCGACCGGCTGCGGCTGGAACAGGCCGAATTGCTTGAGGATGCCCGCCAGGGCCAACGCCTGCAGGCGCTCCTCGACTTCCAGCAAAAGTACATCTACAAAACCGTGGCTGCGCAGGCCATCGGCTCCAGCGGCAGCGATCAGTCGCGCGTTTTCTATATTGACAAGGGCGCGGACTACCACCTGGACCGCGACATGGCCGTCATCACCCCAGACGGTATCGTCGGCAAGGTGCGCGATGTATTTCCCCACACCGCCCAGGTGCTGGTCATCAACGACCAGACCAGCGGCGCGGGCGTGATTCTCGAGACCACGCGCATACGCGGCATCCTGCGCGGCAACGCACTCGGCCAGCCGCAGATTGTGGGCATTCTGGCCGACCAGCGCATCCAGCCCGGCGAAAAAGTGTTCACCGCCGGCGGCGACCTGATCTTTCCCCGCGGCCTTCCCGTGGGCGTAGTCCAAAAAGTGGTGCGCGACCCCGAGCGCGACTCCTTTATTAATGTCATTGTCCAACCAGCGGCTCATCTTGACCGCCTCGACGAGGTACTGGTCATCACCTCCGCCCAGTCCCGCTTCTCGCCGGAACAGCAGCAGGACATGGCCACCAGCGAAGCGCTCAAGGGCGCGGAGGTTGCGGCCATCAAGGAACAGAAAAAGGCCTCCGAAGTGATGGCCGAGCGGCTGCCCGGTTTGACCGACCCCAACGCTCCCGCGGCGCAACCCGCGCCTGCGGCTGGTACAACGCCGGGCCAGGTCCCCGTCACGCCAGTCGTTCCCGTTGTGCCGGCGACGCCCAAGCTGCTCCACTCCCAGCATCCCGACCGCTTCACTCCGGGAACCGCGCTGGAAGCCGCACCCGCAGCCAGGACAGAGCCCAAGCCCAAGCTGGACGCCAAACCGCAGCAGCCCGTCAAGACGCCGCAGAGTCCCAAATCCCAACTGGAGCCCAAGGCCCCGCTCAATAAGGTGCGCCCCGCGTCCACCGGCACGGCAGCACAGCCGCCGGCCACCAAGACTGGCCAGCCCGGCCCACCGCGGAGGAATCCATAGCCATGGCCGTATTGGGTGCAAACTCCCGCCGCGATCTGGAGATCCGCCGCTATCCGCTTCTGGTCTACGCCCTGGTGCCGCTGGTGGC
>CAVZNE010000039.1:0-4220 GCA_963776445.1 Terriglobales bacterium | reverse complement strand
AGCGAGGGCAGTGCGCCGAGGTTGGGCGCAATGCGGACGGTGGCGAATCCGGGGCTGGCGGGTTCGATGCCGGCCACCAAAGTGAGCAGGTCGTAGATGGGGTGCGAGGTCCATGCGTGCGAGTCGGAGCGGGTTTCGCCCGGGGTCTCTGGCCAGGTGCTGAAGTGCAGCGGCAGCAGCTTGCGCCAGGGATCGAGAGCGCGCAGGTACTCGGCGGAGAGGCCGGCGTGCTCCAGGGCCCGGGCCAGGTAGAAGCGGAAATAATACGAGGCGCTCAGGACGCCGTCGGGCGTGGTCCCCGGCTCGATGGCCAGCATCTGGCGCATCACTTCCTGCTGGCGGTCCTTGGGGACTACGTCATAAAGGACGGCCAGGACATTGGCCTGCTGGCTGAAGATCTTCTGGTCGGGATTGTCGGCGACCAAGCCGCGCGAAGCCGACCAGCACTGGCTGAAGAGGCCGGAACGGACGTGTTCTGCGCGCGCCTGATAACGCGCAGCCAAGACCGGGTCGCCGAGGTCCTTTTCCAGGTCGGCGGCGTCGTTGAGTGCGCCCAGGTACTCAAGTGCCGTGGCGCAACTCTCGCCGTTGGCGCTGTAGGTGGGGATTTCACCCTTTGAGACCCAGTCGATGAAGCTCCACCAAGGCATTACATGCAGCAGCCCATCGGGACTCTCCTGGCGGCTGAACCAGTCGAGGACGGTTCTGGTGCCAGGCAGCAGGGAACTGACAATGCCCTGGTCGTCGGGCCGGTACATCCAGTAGTCGTGAACCATACCCACATAGAGCAGCGAAAAAGTGGGAATGGACTGCGGCAGCGAGCTGGGATAGCGGCTGCGGGTGATGCCGTCCGGGGTGCGCGAGTCGTCAAAAGCACGGAGAGCCTGTACGGCGAGGCGGTCGTCGCCGGCCACGGCGTAGGAGATGAGGGCCTGGAGCCGGGTGTCGCCCACGTACTGAAGCTGCTCGTAGTAGGGCGTATCCATGTAGGTTTCATGGGCGTCGAGCCGGGCGGTGCGCCAACTGACCTCCCAAATCTTGTCCAGATCCGGGTCGCCGGACTGGAACGTGGCGCGCTCCACGAAGGGATAGGCGGTGAAGTTGGCGGTCAGCGACTCCAACTGGAGCGGTTCGCCGGCGGTTTCGATGTCGAGGTCGAGATAGCGCCAGGTGCGCCACCAGAGCGGCTCAAAGGCGCGATGCGGGCCGCCATCGGGGAGGAAGCTGTCCGTAAGGCCCAGCGCAGTGCGATTGGCGACCTCGTCGCGGTCGCCCTTGTGCTGGTCCTTGTCGTAGAGAGCCTCGGCGTAGGTGAGGGTGATTTTGGCGCCCTTGCCGCCGGAGACGGTGAGGCGGGGATAGGCGGTGGTCAGCGCCTTGCGGTCGAGCAGCAGGTGGACGTGGACGCCTGGAGGAACGGTCGCAGGTGCGCCAGGAAAGGCGCTGAGCCCAGGCTGTTCCGCGGCGATCATGTCGAGCCTCACGACTTTGCCGGGATCGGTGGCCGAGAACTCCATGGGCGGCAGTGCGTCGGGCGTCAGGCCCCAGAAATTGTCGTCGGTCGAGTCGGCGGAGTGGGCCTTTTCCGTGCCGGGATAGACGCTGTCGCGCATGGGCGAGGCGGCTGGAACCCAGTTGGGGCCGGTTGCGGCGGCATCCTGCCAGCCCCAGTCGTAGAGTGCAGCGTTGATCTGCTCGCCGGGACCGGCGGCCATGTAGGTCTGCAGAGTGACAGAGGTGCGATCCAGCGGGCGCTGGCCGGATTCCTTCTCGACCAGCCAGCCTTTGGGGGTGCTGATAGACGTGTCGCCCGAGGCCTCGCTCTCCAGCAGAAAGGCCGTACGGTCGCTCATCTGGGCGACCGGGGCATAGAGGCCGAAGTTCCAAACGGTGGCGGCGACGAGATTCTTCCCAGGCTGAAGGAAGGGGGCCAGATCGAACCGCTCATAGCGCCAGTGGGCCAGGTCGCCGCGGGCCGGCCCGTCGCCCACGCGATGGCCGTTGACGAACAAAATAAAGCGGTTATCTGCGCTGACCCGGACCGGGTAGCTGGCCGGAACGGCGGCGAGGTCGAGGGTCCGGCGGAAGTGGAGCACCAGCGGCTCGCGCAAAGGCGCGGTGGGGTGGGTGATCCACGCGGTCTTCCAGTCGCGGTGGATCGGGTCGGGGCTTTGTGCCTGCAGCGAGAGGGGGACGAGGGCGACGGCGAGAACAAGCAAAATAGAGCGCATGGGCAAGAGCCTTCCGGTTTTCAGTCGTCCAGTTTAGTGGAAATGACTTCATTCTGTTGCCGGGTGTGGTTTTTGTTTTCGCTGGTCCCAGGATCGCGACCTGGGGCGTCCAGTCTTCTTGGGTGGGGCCAATATTGTCTTGCGAGGCTCTTTTAACATGGTATTTCTGTTTGTATGCGCTTGATTTCGCGGGGTTGTAACCTGTTGTTCATCTTTGCCCGGTAGCCTAATTGAGGTGAGCGAAAACGTGCCAGAGATCCGAATCTCCCAAGCGCAGTTCCAACCGGAACAGCGGCCCCCTGACGCGTCGGCGCCGGTTGCGCCGGCAGTTTCGCCGGAGGCTGCGGGGGTTCGCAACTTCCTTTTGGGGCGCGGCAACTCGGCGGTAGCCGACCGTGGCTTTCACGCGCTGATGGTGCTGTGCGCGCTGACCATCTTCGGCATTGTAGTACTGATCGCCACCGAACTGGTGGTGCGCTCGCAACTGGCCTGGGGCAAGTTCGGGCTGGACTTCTTCTACAAAGCGTACGTCGATACCTATACCAACCTGCCCCTGTATTGGGACCCGGTCAATGGCCATTTCAGCGCCTTGCCGTTCATCTACGGCACGCTGCTGTCGTCGTTTCTGGCGCTCCTGCTGGCAGTTCCGCTGGCCATTGGCGTGGCCGTGTTTCTGACCGAGATGTGCCCGCAGGCGCTGCGCGGCCCGCTGGCCTTCATTACCGAGCTGCTGGCGGCCATTCCCAGCGTGATCTACGGCTTGTGGGCGGTGTTTGTGCTGGTGCCCCTGCTGCGCGAGCACCTGAATCCCTGGCTGATCAAGGGTTTCGGCTGGACAGGCTTTTTTGGCGAAGACAACCCGACGGGGCTGGGTTTTGTCGCGGCGGGCATCATTCTGGCCATCATGATTTTGCCCATCGTCTCTTCGCTGACTCGGGAAGTGATGACCGCCGTGCCGCACTCGCAGCGCGAGGCCGCTCTGGCGCTGGGCGCTACGCGCTGGGAGATGATCCGCATGGCCGTGTTGCGCAACGCGCGCATCGGCATTGTGGGCGCAATCATTCTGGGCCTGGGCCGCGCGCTGGGAGAAACCATGGCGGTCACCATGGTGATCGGCAACAGCCCTGAGATTCATCGTTCGCTGCTGGCGAATGGCAGCTCGATGGCGTCGGTGATCGCCAACGAGTTTGCCGAAGCTTCAGGCGATCTGCATTTGAGCGCCTTGATGGAACTTGGCCTGGCGCTGTTTATTGTCACCATCATTGTGAACGCGTTTGCCCAATTGCTGGTGTGGGCGGTGACGCGCGGAGCGCCGGCGCGGGTGCAGTAAAAAGCAGGGGGCAGGGATTAGGCGTTAGGGATTAGAAAAGCAAGGGTGCAGTGTGGGAGAGGTTAGCGTGAGGGACGAACACAAGCTGCGAGCACGATTCCGGTCGCTGACCGATGGCGCGGCCACCGGGCTGGCGATGCTTTCCACCGTTCTGGTGGTGGCGCCGCTTGTGGCCATCTTCGTCTATCTCATCTACAAGGGCGCAAGTTCGCTCAGTTGGGCCTTTTTCACCGATGTTCCGCAACCGGTGGGCGTAGCCGGCGGCGGCATGGCCAACGCCATTGTCGGTTCGGCCATTTTGCTCGCGGTCGGCAGCCTCATCGGCGTTCCGATCGGCATCAGCGGCGGCATCTTTCTGGCCGAGTTCGGGCGCGGAACCAAGCTGGCCAATGCGGTGCGCTTCACGGCCGACGTGCTCAACGGCGTTCCTTCCATCGTGATGGGCATTGCGGTCTACTCGCTGGTAGTGGTTCCGCAAGGGCACTTTTCGGCTTTCTCCGGAGGCGTGGCGCTGGGCATCATGATGATTCCCACAGTCTGCCGCACGACAGAAGAAATGTTATTGATGGTGCCGAACGCGGTGCGCGAAGCAGCGCTGGCCTTGGGCGTGCCCAACTGGCGGTCGGTGCTTTCCATTACCGTGAAAACGGCCTCGCCGG
>CAVZNE010000038.1:0-6178 GCA_963776445.1 Terriglobales bacterium | reverse complement strand
TCCACACGCTTCAGGGTTTCATCACTTCCAAGCCGGATGGCCGCAGTGTTACAAAAGGGACCGTCAGCCTGCTCGATCCAGACGACATTTCGGTCCTGCGAGAGGCAGAGATCCAGCAGGACGGCTCCTTCGGCTTGAATTACGTGGTCAATGGCTCCTACCTCTTGAAGATTGCAGCCAAGGCAGACAGCGAAGAAGGCCAGTTCAATCCGCTGAGCGTTCCCCTTCTGGTTGAAAGCGACTTGACAGACCTCGCATATACTTTGTCCAGATCGAAACACTGAGGTGAACCGTTTGAATCCATCCGCTTCACCAAGGGCAGTAGCCAAAAAGCGCTCCGGGACGCCGCCCAAACGCCGGTTGCAGCTCGCCAACCTCGCTCCCGACCGCATCGGCTCTATCCTCAAGGGCCTGGACGAAGCCTATCCCAACGTCGAGTGCGCCCTCACCCACAGCACTCCCTGGGAGTTGCTGGTAGCGACGATCCTCTCCGCCCAATGCACAGACGTTCGCGTCAACATGGTCACACCGGAGCTGTTCCGCCGCTTCCCCACACCACAGGCGATGGCGCAAGCAACCCTGGAAGAAATCGAAGCACTGATCCGCACCACCGGCTTCTTTCACAACAAAGCCAAATCAATCCAGGGAGCCGCCCGCAAAGTGATCGAGGACTTCGACGGTCAGGTCCCGCAGACCCTCGCCGAGCTCATCACCATTCCCGGCGCGGCACGCAAAACTGCAAATGTCGTCCTGGGCGTCTGCTTCGGCAAGGCCGAAGGCGTGGTCGTGGATACGCACGTCTTCCGCATCGCCAGCCGCCTCGGACTGGCCAAAGGTGACACGGCACAGAAGGTGGAGCAGGAACTGATGCAGATCCTGCCGCAAGACCGCTGGATCGCCTTCTCCCACCAGATCATTCACCACGGCCGCCAGGTCTGCCAGGCCCGCAAGCCCAAATGCGACCGCTGCAACCTGGAACAGCTCTGCCACTCCGAGGACAAGACCTGGAGTTCGTAGCAGAGGCGGAGTTCGCGGAATTAGCAGGAACAGCGGCGCATGTAGCGATTGGGGCTGCCTGGAGTTTGCAGCTTATCCCTGCAGAACCCGCACCACCGCGGCGATCAGCCCTGGAATATCAAATGGGTTCGCCTCGTTGGCGGGCTCCCAGCCCAGACCGCGCAACGTCTCGCTGGTGATCGGACCAATCGATACAGCCGCAACCTCAGCCAGCGGCCACGCAATTCCAGCCACACGCATAGCCTCGGCCAGATGCGTGGCACTGGACGAACTGGTAAAGGTGGCAGCGTCGATGCCTACGGCGAGGGCCTGACGAAGCTGTTCCGGCGCGGCTTCGGGCAGAACATTCTGATACACGTCCACCACATCGACCGTGATCCCTGCCTCGCGCAGCGCATCAGGAATTACATCCCGCGCCACGGAAGCCCGCGCCAGCAACATTTTCAATCCGACAGTCTGAAACTGGACGCCTTCCAGCAGCCCTGCGACTAAACTTTCAGCCACGTATGATTCTGGGACAAATGTAACCCGCAGCCCGGCCTTGCGCGCCGCCGCCGCCGTGGCTTCTCCGACAGCGGCCACCTTCAAACCAGCCGGCTGATCCAATCCAACGCCCAGTTCCAACGCCCGTTGATTCAGCGCACGCACCGTATTGGCGCTGCTGAGGATAAGCCAATCGTACTGATCGAGTTGCCGAAGAGATTGATCTAGCGGCCCTAAATCGGCAGGGGGACGGATTTCCAGAACAGGGACCTCAATCGGCTCAGCGCCCAGCGCGCGCAGTCCCTCGCTGAGTTTGCCAGCCTGCAAGGCGGCACGGGTCACCAGAATCCGCCTGCCAGCCAGCGGCAGTGTGCTCACCGCGATACCTCGCCTACTGCTCCGAGCAATGCACCTGCCCCTTCCTCCATGAGTTTCTGCGCCACCATCTTGCCCAGTTCATCCGGGCCAAGACTGTCCTGGGGTGCGCGACGATATACGCGCACTGATTTTCCCGTCGCTGGCGCAGCCACAACTCCGAAAATCTCGACCCAAGTGCCTTCCCCTTCGCTCTGCACGGACCGGCAATGGATGCCGATCGGCACCTGGCAGCCGCCGCCTAAGGCGGACAAGGCAGCCCTTTCGGCGGTAACGGCAAATCGCGTGGCCGGGTCGTCGAGGAACGCAAGCGCCGCAAGGGTCGAAGCGTCGTCCTTGCGCGTCTCGATGCCCAACGAACCTTGCCCGGCAGCAGGGCAAAAGTCCTTTGGCTCAAGCCGCTCACGTACCCACTCGGTTTTTTCCAGCCGATCCAGCCCGGCAGCGGCCAGCAGAATCGCATCTACTTGGCCCTCAGCCAATTTACGCAGGCGTGTATCGACATTGCCGCGGAACTCCACTGCCTCAATGTCAGGCCGCAGCGCCCTCATCTGCGCGCGCCGACGTTGACTGCTGGTGCCCACCCGCGCCCCATCCGGCAGAGCGGCCAGGCTCGCGTACCTCACCGAGACAAAAACATCGCGCGGATCGACGCGCGGAGGGGTTGCCGCCAGCGCGAAGGGCACGGGCAGGTCGGTGGGCAGATCCTTGAGCGAGTGCACGGCCAGGTCCACGCGCCCATCGGCCAGCGCTTCCTCAATCTCCTTGGTAAACATGCCCTTGGAACCGACCTGAGCGAAGGTCACTTCCTGCAGGCGGTCTCCGGTGGTCTTGATGATCTCGATCTCGACGGTGTGCCCTTGCGAGCGAAGCAGAGCGGCGATGTGGTTTGACTGCCACAGGGCGAGTTGCGAACCGCGGCTTCCTATGCGCAGGTTCATAGGCGGCTCTCCACGGAGGTTTGAGTCATGGGTGCTTCCTCATTCTTTATTGTTTCTTGAACTTGAATACTGTTGGCAAGCGCAGGAGCTTCCGGCTCCAGTTCCCCGGCAGTCGGCAGCGCCCAGGTATCGCAGAGCGCATCAAGCCGGGCGGAGTCGCCTTCGCGCGCCGCCTGCTTCAAGGCCGTCATGGGCGGATGGAGGAACTTGTTGACCAGGCCTCGTGTCAGCGCTTCAACAGCGGCGATCTGCTCCTCGCTCAGCGACCCAAGGCGGGACTGAAAACGGTGTAACTCTCCCTGGCGAATCTCTTCGGCCTGGGCTTGCAGCGAGACGATGGCGGGCGCCACATTCACGGTCCGCTGGCGCTGCTCGAAGCGCGCAACCTCGCTGGCAATCAGCGATTCGGCATCGCTAGCCTCGCGGCTGCGCTCTTCCATGTTGGCCGAGGCCACCTGCTGCAGGTCGTCGATGTCGTAGACAAAGATGCCGTCCAGCTTGTTCATCTCCGGGTCCACATCGCGGGGCACGGCGATATCGATGAAAAACATGGGCCGGTTGCGGCGGCGATGCAGAAAGGCCTGCCCGTGTTCCTTACGGAAGATGGGATGCGGCGCGCCGGTGGAGCTGATGACGATGTCAGCCTCGCTGGCCGCGTCGTAGATGCTCTCAAACGGAATCACGCGGCCCTTGAAGGGTGCGGCCATGCTGCGGGCGCGCTCCAGGGTGCGATTGGTGACCAGAATCGCGCCCGCTCCCTGCTGCAACAGATGGCGCGCGGCCAGGGCGCTCATCTTGCCCGCGCCCACCAAAAACACCGTACGGCCTTGCAGCGACCCGAAGATCTTGCGCGCCAGGTCCACGGCCACCGATGCGATGGAAACGGAGTTCGAGCCGATTTCAGTCTCGGTGCGAACTTTTTTGGCTGCGGCAAAGGCGCTCTGCAGCAGGTGCTCCAGTTGGCCGCCTACGGTGCCGCTGGCGCGGGCCACGGCGAAGGCTTCTTTCACCTGGCCCAGGATTTGCGGCTCGCCCACCACCATCGAATCCAGGCTGGCGGCTACGCGAAACAGATGGTTGACGGCCTCCTGGTCGTCATCCCGATAGATGTGCGGGGCCAGCAGCGCGGGGTCCAGGCCGAAGTGCCGATGCAGAAAGGCGGCCAGATCGATCTGCGGCGAGTCGACGGCGGCCAGCAGTTCCACGCGGTTGCAGGTGGAGACGATCATGCACTCGTTGACGCCCGGCACGTCGGCCAAAGCGCGGGTGGTATCGGGCAGTTCGTCGCGGGAGATGGCGATGCGCTCGCGCAGCTCAATGGGCGCAGTTTTGTAGTTCACACCGATGATCGACAGGGTCATTGGCCACCGTACCTGTGCACATGGCTGAACAGGTTGGCTGCCCAGACAGCGATCATCACGGCAAAGACCGCGCCGGAAAGATAAGCGGCCTTGCGTCCGCGCAGGCCAGCCGAGCGGCGAACCAGCAAAAGCAGCACGTATACGGCCCAACTGATACAGGAGGCGATAATCTTGGGGTCCAGGAAATAGGACGCTCCCAGCGGCGTTTCCTGCGCCAGAACGGAGCCGATGACGAGGCCGACGGTCATGCAGGGAAAGCCGAATTCCAGGGTGGCGTGGGCAATGCGCTCCAGGGTATCGAGCGGCGGCAGCCAGTCGAGCGGCGCCCACCAGGAGTCCCGGCCAGGCTTGTGTTTGCTTTTGATGCGGCGTTCCTGGATCAGATAGAGGGCCGAGGCCAGCATGCTGAAGCCGAGCGCCACATAGGAGATGAGCAGTGCGGCGATGTGGGCCACCAGCCAACTGACGCGCACCCCTTCGGACGGAAAGGTGTAGCGATCCAGCCCCAGCGCGGGAATAAAGACCAGAAAAAAGGTAGCCGGCACGGCAAATATGCCCAGTGAAACGGCGTCGTAGAGCCACCAGACGAGGAAGAACAGGGAGGCGACGGCCAGGCCCATGAGCGACTCGACCTCGCGCACGCCGACGGGCATCCATCGATGGGCCTGCACCAGCATCTCGACTGCCGAGACGAAGTGGAAGAACCAGGCCAGGCCGGCCAGGTGGACGCAGATTTTGCGCCAGCGGACCAGGCCGTAGAGCACGGCCGGGAAGACGGCGACACTTGCTGCCGCGTAAAGAAGAGCCGCGACTCGGAGCCAGAGGAGATACATTACGAGGTTCACCTTAAAAGCGTTATTGACAGTATACTGTGACGCTAATCACCTGCCGAAAAGAATCACGGCGGCGGGTCTGCGGAGCGCGCTATTGGTGGATGAGTAAACTTTGCGCCCAATTCGGGGGTGCAATCTGCGTACGTATATGTTCGCTCAAAACGGGGGAAACTGGTACAAAGCGGCACGAAAGCGGGTGGTTTATGCCGGAATTGGCGGGTTTTGGTTGGCTGTTTGTGCGTCTTGCGCCGCAGTATGGTGACATTTATGTCACCAGTGGCTTGAAGGGTAGGGGTCCGGTTACCGGAGATTTCGATGCGGCCCTCCGGGACGCAACGGTCCGCGGGAACCGCTAGCCCAGGACATCCCCTTCGCTTTGCTTGGGTCCGGCCTGGGCTAGTCTCGGTTCTTCCCTGCGCGAGGATTGGCGGCTTGAAAACGACGCCAAGGCCCTGGATTCATGCTTTTCCACCCAGTTGATGCGGCTACTGGCGGTCAGAGAATGGGCTGTAAGTTTTCCCGCCCATGCCGCACAAGACGCGGCATGGATGGGGCACCCAGTTCACACTGCCGATGGAATGGAAAAAGACCCCGTCCGTTACAGGGCAGCGCGCATGTCGAATTTCTGCGCGGTAGGCTCGACGATCTGGACGACGCCGTGGCCGGGATTGACCTGCTCGCGGAGGCGGATCAATCCATAGCTCTTGAGTTTGTTCACATCCCGGGTGACCGAACCGCGGTTGCGGCCCAACTCCTCGGCAAGCGCGGAGATGCTCAATGGCTTCTTGCGCGCCACCTGACAGAGCCGGACGCGCTGCGCCGTCAGGCACTCCAGCATGTGGAGCGGATCGGCAAAGGTGATGATCTTCTCCGATTCCAGGTGCTCGCCGTTTTCCCGCCTCCGGGTGCGCTCCAGGGAACGCCGTACATGGCCTTCAAATCCGTCTGTGAATACTTTGGTCTTCATAGCTTCTCCTCAGCGCCTCTGCTTCCCGATAAAAGAGCTTGGCTGTCGCCGAGTATCCTTTGAACTCGACTATCCGCACCTGTCCCATGAGATGGCGCTCATGGACGCCGTGTGCGTTGTCGTAGCCAAGTATCTTGCCATGATCGATTCAGGTGGGGTAAAACAAAGGCGAGATTGTATCGAATGACTTCGTCCTTTGCA
>CAVZNE010000037.1:0-3159 GCA_963776445.1 Terriglobales bacterium | reverse complement strand
GTGCGGACTGACAAGTGTCCGCGGCCGCGCGCACTTGCCTTTACCGCGATAGACCGATATTTTCCATCCTGCGATGGAATCGTTGGGACATAGGTCAAGGTGTATTGATTTCGGATATCGCGAGCGATCCCTTCGCATATTGAAACGATGGCACTGGATGATTCCGGAAAAAAGGCCTCGCCGCCTGTCTCCTTCGCAAACCGCTTCAGCACAGAGGGGTTTTGATCGCCATCCTGTCCATCGAAGATGCCGATCGCGTAGATGACTGCGGTGGACTGCTTGGCCATGCCAAGCACCTGCGCCAAACTGAGCTTGCTGGCATTGTCGCCGCCGTCGCTGATCAGGATCAGCACTTTCTTGTCGCGACTCCCCAGTTTGAGGCGCTCAAGGCCGGCAGCGATTCCGTCGTACAGTGAGGTCTGACCGATCGCTCTGATTCCCGAAAGCGCTCGTTGCAGTTGTTCCTGCCGATCTGTGAACAGCGTGTTTGCCGGCAGGCCAAAAGTTACACGGTCATTGAAATTGACCACAAACATCTGGTCCTGCGGATTGCTGGAGCGCGCAAAGGCCAGCGCTGCGGCAATCACATCCATGCGCTTTGGCCCCATGCTCCCGCTGTTATCCACGAGAATGCCGGCCGTAACCGGTATATCTTCGTGGCTGAATTGCCTGGTCTGTTGAAGTACCCCATCCTCATAAATCCGAAAATCGTCTTTGACGAGACCGGAAACAAGTGCATTGTGGCGATCCAGAACGGTTGCGCTCAGGATCACCATGTTGGCATTCAGTTTGATGGTGTACTCGCCGCCAGAGTCGCTCTGGAATGGCTGGAGCTTCTGTGCCCCGGAAACACATGACACAAGAATCAGTCCAATCAGTGCAATCAGGCACCGGTACGTCACCGTGTTGTACTTTGACATGCGCATTCGAGCAGTGGAGAGATCTGAGTCTTGCCTGCCTGCTCTTCCCTGCATGCGAATTGCGGATGCGCTCGTCCTGGTCATACGCCCAGTCTTTCCATACATTCCGAGAAGGTTGCCGGCAGCCCGCAGACACGACGAGCAATGGAGACGATACGCGTGTACCGTCTCCTTTGATCCTCGTCCACGCTTAACCTGAGGAGGCGAGGGATCACCCCCAGTTGACTTAAGCCGTGTGCTTCAAGAGACCCGCAAGAGCAAAGCCGCCACTCAGTGTGAGCAGACCAAGCAATCCAATCAGCGGAAGATAGCTGGCTGTTTTGGGCAGAGACGCGACAAGCACGGGCTGCGGAGTGACAGCGGGTGCTGGAGGAGCATCCACAACCTGGGCTGTCTCAATCGTTTCTCCGTTTGGGTTCACTGCCTCAACCGGCGCGGATGACAGGACGTCGACAGGCGCTGACTGCAGGATGGCTGGAGTTGAAAGTACGGCCTCATTGGTTTCCTTGGCTAAAAGGATTGCCTTGGGCCTTTCATAGACAAACTGGTCGCCCCATTCACGGCCCGGATAGAACCATGCCTTCAGGGCCTCAGGCTCTCCGGCGGGCCGCTCGCGAAAAGTGATCACCGTTTTGTCGGTAGCCTTCAAACGAAAATTGGGAATTGCCAGGATGGTTGTGTACACATGGTTACCGTCCTCGCTGAGGATTTGCACAATGTGCCGGTCCGATGGTGAGTCCAGAACCTTGAAGATGTAAGTTCCAGCCGGCAGGATTTGAGCGCCCACACCCGGGACTTCGACTGGACCGCTGAAGGTCACCACGGTTTTTCTGTTAAATTCGTCCGCCTTTGCTTTGGGCGCGACGAGAAGACAGAGCACGGTAAGGCACAGTCCGGTTCCGATTCCTTTGAGCAATTTCATTTGTCTCCGCTACTCTCTCCGACTCACTGGCACGGCGGTTATGATGCGACCTCGTTATGTTGTCGGCTTCACTAGAGATTGCATGCCGGAGAATCCGGCGGCCTGGGGTCCGTGGCGTGTCGTTCAAGAACCAGTGTTACGCATGCGTCTTTTCAATGTCTGGTTCGTATTGACCGCAACGCCGCCGCGGCACGTCCGTGATCAACGGCGCGATTGACGCGGATTTGGCCCTGTTAACAGCCTTGCGCGCGGGTGCGCCGGGCCAATGATCGTGTGCCCGGAATTGGCGGCGCTTAGGGCACCTGGATCGTCAGGAGATGTGGAGGCGCGCAAAGATCGGGATCTTGGCTACGTCCAGGAGCGCACCGAAGGCGACCGCTGCGGCAAACTCCCCGGCAATGATTGCGACGGGCAATGGCGCCATGGCGATTCCCAGTGCCGCGAGCGTTGAGATGACAAGAACGTCGGCAACGGAAGAAACCACGAGCCATGCACTGGGGCGCAGTCCCCAGAGATGCTGGCGTCCGCGAATGACGTAGGTTGTAGCCTGGCTGCCAAATACAATGCCGACCACGCAGAGGGTTTGAAGAGCTGCGATGTCGAGATGAAGCTGGAATTTGCCGACCGCCAAAAGGGCCGTGGAGAACGCAAGAAAGCAGACTCCGAGGATAACCCCGGCGCCTGTAATTCTGCCGATTTGCCACGAGTTCGGCATCTTCGACGGTCTCACTCTGTCCGTAGTCAGCGACATCGAAAGAAAGTCGCCGGTAATCATGACGATGACCATCAACATGGGAGTCAGTACCGCCCGCCCGGTCATCGCCAGACCGACTGCCAACAGGAGAACCTGCAATATCTTCTTCATCACCGAGTTGAGCGTGTAAGTGAGAATGCGTTGGAACGTGATCCTTCCCTCTTTTACAGCGGACACAATGCCGCCCAGGCCAGGTTCAGTCAAGACGGCGCCGGCAGCCGATTTCGCCACGTCGGTTGCTGTGGACACGGCAATGCCGATCTGGGCCTGGCGGAGCGCCGTCGTGACTCCGCCCGATCTGGTAATTCTTCTTGCCTCGCTCCCTTTCAGACATTACGTGTGTTGCTACGGCGGCCTGAATCTTGGGCGTTCGCCGCCCAGGAATCCCATGCGGCCCAACTCATCCTCCAAGCGCTTCGCCTCTTCGGGGTCCGAAGCGCCGCGAAAGCGTTCAGCCAGAACTCGAAGAACTGCTGTTGCTTTCTGGTTTGCGCTCCATCCAGTCCTCGATCAG
The DNA here is from genome assembly GCA_963776445.1 of Terriglobales bacterium. Lineage (GTDB taxonomy): Bacteria > Acidobacteriota > Terriglobia > Terriglobales > Acidobacteriaceae > Telmatobacter. The sequence goes on along the minus strand of CAVZNE010000037.1, from coordinate 49 downwards.
TTGAACGAGCATACGGTTAGCGCTGAGTCGGCGAGTCTTGGCCATGAGA
>CAVZNE010000036.1:0-5002 GCA_963776445.1 Terriglobales bacterium | reverse complement strand
TGGTGCAGAACGGCGTGGAGCATCGCGAGCGGTTTGCGCCCTATGTGAACCCGGATCGGATTGTGCCGGTCGTCATCGAATGCCCGGTGGAGCGGCAGGAAGATGGGACGGTGCGGCAGCGCGGCGCGGCGCGGTTGCAGGTGGAGGCCGGGCGTCTCGGACAAGGATTCGCGCAACTGTTCGAGGGAAGCACTGCGCAGGTGGATCTGACCGGCGACTTTATTACGGTGGCCTGGCGCAAGCTGTGCGTCAACTCGGCGGGCGCGCTCTCCGCGCTGACCATGAAGCCGGCAGGCGTGCTGCGCGATGAAGCGATGGCAGAGATTGCGCGCCAAATGGTCGCCGAATGTGTGGCCGTGGGCCGGGCCGAGGGGGCCCACCTGCGCGAGGACACGCCGCAGCAGGTGCTCGACGGCTACCGGGAGCAGCCCAGGGATTCGATCAACTCCATGCTCGCCGACCGGCTGGCGGGGCGGCCCATGGAGATTGACGCGCGCAACGGAGTGATTGTGCGCAAGGGAGAGAAGCACGGGATCAGGACGCCGCTGAACCAGATGACGGTGGCCCTGCTGCAGGCGTTCGGCAAGGCATAACTATGGCCGGGACTCGCGGGACCGGCCCCATCCTTGCGACGCTCAACGAAAAACGCTGTCGCAAGGAGGGGAGACGATCCGTCCTGATCGGCGCCCCGAAATTCGGGAGGGATGGCTGCATCCCGGTACTTACCTGTGCAGAGTCTCAAGGGCAGAGAACAGTACACGCGGATCGTAGAGACCCTTGTAGAACGGAGAGGGCTCCTTGTTCAGTTTCAAGAGGGTGTTGACGGCAATCTGCGCTGATCGCACCGAGTATTCCACGGTGAACACAACGTCGTCAGGCACCTCGGAATACTGGCCCAGGAAAGCAAGATTGGTCGATCCCTTGGGTACCACCTTGGGCCGGTCCCCCGCTTTTCTAACCAGGAACTGACTCGTGATGTACGGCATGACGCAGGGAATCACGTTTGCCGTCGCCAGGATCTTTTCCTTGTGCTCGTCGAACTTCAAATGCCCGAGAGCCTCTTCGAGAATCTCTTTGCCAGAGCACTCCGACAAGGTCTTTTTGACATACTGGCCAACCCTGTCGTGATACAAGCCGTAGCCCCACCAGACGAAGGCGTCTTTAGGCTGATCGGGAAAGAAGGGCTGGTGAAACATCGACAAGGTAAGAAGCCAGTTTGAGTCCTTGAAGGTAATCAAACCGCCCTTGCCCGCTTCGCTGCCACTGAATTGCTGCATCAGTTGGAAGAATGTCGGGTCGTGCATCGTCACCGTGAACGACTCCCACAGAGACTCGTCGATATGGTTGTCGAAGGCTGCAGGGTTGCCGAATTCCGGCCGCCCCGCCGCCAGCGTCTCCCACAGGCGCCACGCTCCGCTGCGCCTGCTGCTATCGATCACCGGAGCCTCAGTCATGGAACCGAAGGTTTTGTCCGCGGTCATGGAGCCGTTGGTGACAAAAACCAGGTCGCCTTCCTCGATTGGTATCTCGCCCGCGATTCCGGAAGCGGTGTATTGCAGCGCATTGACGGTGATTGCACTGCCCGCGGCTTTGAAGCCCAGGTTGGTCACCTGGGTTGCCATGCGGAATTCGACTCCCTTGGCTTTCAACCAATTGACCAGCGGAACGGCCATCGAATTGTACTGGTTGTAGCGCGTCCGGAAGATGCCCTCCTGCGTGTCGATGGTCGAGAAGTGATGGACGAATCTGCGCAGATATCTTCTGAACTCAATCGCGCTGTGCCAGCTTTCGAAGGCGAACAGAGTGCACCACTCAAACCAGAAGTTGGTATGAAAGAAGTCCGCGTCGAAGCAGTCAGTAATGCGCTTTGAATCGAGAGATTTTTCCGGTCTCGCGATCAGCGCAAGCAGGTCGAGGCGTTGCTTCTCGCTGAAGCCGAGTTTGTGAAAGTCGATGATCTTTCCATCCCCATTCACCAGCCGGGCCTTGTTATGCCACAAGGCATCCTTCTCGGCCAGTTCGGTTTCCTGCTTCACCGAAATATTGGGGTCGCTCGCGGATGGAATGAACGAGAACAGATCGAAGGTGGCGTTGTACTTGTGCTCGAACATGCGGCTTCCGCTCATGAAATAGCCGGTCTTCGCCGTTCCGTGCGCATCCATCGCACCGCCAAATGCGCTCGATTGCTCGAAGATGGTAATATCGGCGCCGTTGATATTGCCATCGTGAATGAGATAAGCTGCGCCTGCCAACGATGCGATGCCGCTTCCTACAAGGTAGTATTTGCTCATTACAATCTCCCGGGGGTCTGGAAAAATCCGGCTATGGAGCATGAAAGAACGTTCAGGCAGTCTGCTGCGCGTGGCAGTGAGACCAATCCTTGATTCTTCGATCCATGCTCTTCCCATTCAGGATTGGAAGCAGAGCAAAAAGGACCGCCGTATGCTCGAGGCTCGAAGCCGCAGGCTGTTCTTCCGTATAGACTGGGTTCTACATCGCGATGAAAGACTCGATCCACGCTTCGAAAGAGAACTACCTCAAGGCCATTCTGGAGGCTGAGGCAGAGGGCCGCCAGGTCATCCCGGCCATGCTGGCGCACTGGCTTGAGGTTTCGGCCCCGGCGGTGACCATGGCGCTGAAGCGGCTCAAGCGCGACGGCTACGTGCTGGTGGGCGCCGACGGCATTGTGCGGCTGACTGAGGCCGGGCGCGAGACCGCTTACCACACCGCACTGCGACACCACCTGATTGAACGCATGCTGAGCGAGATCTTCGGGATGGAGTGGTACGAGATTCACGAGGAGGCCGAGCGGCTGGAACACGCCGTCTCCCCGGCCTTTGAGGCCAAACTTCGGGAAAAGCTGGGCGAGACGGGCGCCTGTCCGCACGGCAACTCCGTGCTGCCGGAGAACCCGGAGGAGCGCAAGCGGCGCGGCGAAGTTCCGCTGTCCGAAGCCGCCGCGGGGCAGAGCTACACCGTAGCTAGCTTGCAAGAGCGCGATCCCAAGCTGCTGTTGTTTCTGCACGGAGCGGGCATTGGTCCCGGGCAGAACCTGCGGGTGGTGAGTCAGAACTACGACCAAACTGTTTCGATTGAGCTGTCTGCGGGGAGCTGCGTGCTGGGTCGCCCGGCTGCGGAAGCGGTGTGGCTGCGTCCGGAAAGTCCCTCGTAATTTAACGTAATAAAAATAGTTAACCATAGTTAACTAGCTATGGCATACTGAGAATGAACCAGCACACAGATCACTTTCCTTGCGCCTATGCCCACTGAAGCCTTAGCCCAAGCCGAGCACACAGAGCACTCCCTCCCGGAGGTGTTTGCGACCGTCCGGCTTTCGCGCTCGCCACACTACTGGCGGCGGTTGCTGGGCTTCATCGGTCCGGGATTCATGATTTCCGTGGGCTACATGGACCCCGGCAACTGGGCCACGGACATTGCCGGCGGCTCGCGTTTCGGCTATACGCTGCTGTTTGTCATCATGACCTCCAACCTGATGGCCATCCTGCTGCAAAGCCTGTCTCTGAAGCTGGGCATCGTGATGGAGCGTGACCTGGCGCAGATGTGCCACGAGAACTTTGGCCCCAGGGTGAGTTTCGGGTTGTGGGTTTTTGCCGAGATTGGCATTGCCGCCTGCGACTTGGCCGAGGTGATCGGTTCGGCCATCGCTCTGCAACTGCTGTTCCACATTCCGCTGCTTTACGGGGTGATGATTACCGGGGCGGATGTGCTGCTGATCCTGGTGCTGCAGCGCTGGGGCTTCCGCTATGTGGAGGCGCTGGTGATCGTGCTGATCGGCACCATTGTGGCGCTGTTCGGCGTGCAACTGTTCCTGTCCAAGCCGGAGTACTGGCCGGCGCTGAAGCACCTGCTGGCGCCCTCGCCGCAGATCTTTACCAACCCCGACATGATGTTCATCGCCATCGGCATCCTGGGCGCAACGGTGATGCCGCACAACCTTTATCTGCACTCCTCCATTGTGCAGAGCCGCCGCTACGAGCGCACGACGGCGGGCAAGCGCGAGGCCATCCAGATGGCCAATATCGATTCCGCGGGGGCGCTGACGCTGGCCTTGTTTGTGAATGCGGCCATTCTGGTGGTGGCGGCTGCGGTGTTTCATCGCAGCGGACATTATGAGGTCGCGGCCATTCAGGACGCGTACAAACTCCTCAGTCCGCTGGTGGGCGCGGCCGGCGCCAGCACGCTGTTTGCCGTTGCCCTGCTGGCCAGCGGGCAAAACTCCTCCATCACCGGCACCCTGGCCGGGCAGGTGGTGATGGAAGGCTTCATCCACCTGCATGTGACGGCGTGGCTGCGGCGGCTGATTACACGCTCGCTGGCCATTATCCCCACCATCATCGTGGTGTTAGTCGCCGGCGAACAGGGCACGGAGAAGCTGTTGCTGATCAGCCAGGTGGTTCTGTCGCTGCAGTTGAGCTTCGCCGTGGTTCCGCTGGTCATGTTCACCGGCAACCGGAAGAAGATGGGCGAGTTCGCCAACGGGCGCAAACTGCAGGCGCTGGCGTGGTTTGTCGCCGTTCTAATTGCCGGGCTGAATGGGTGGTTTCTGGTGCTGCTACTGCGGTAAAGCAGTGATCAGTTGTCGTACCATAGAGTTATGCACGTATTATCCGCAGCTGAGATGCAGGCTTGTGATCACGCGACGTCTGAGCGGTTCGAAGTTCCGTCGCTGGAGTTGATGCGAGCGGCGGCGGCGGCCGTGGCCGGGTTTGCGCGAGAGCAGTTTCCGCGGGCGCGGAGAGTGACGGTTCTTTGCGGCCGGGGCAACAACGGGGGGGACGGCCTGATAGCTGCGCGCCTGCTGGCCTCGGCGGGTTTGGAAGTGACCACGCTGCTGCTGGGCGCGCCCAGCGGACTGAAGGGCGACGCCGCCACGGCTTGGCAGGAACTGACCAGTCCGTCCTGCAGCCTTGTCCACGTGATCCACAAGGCCGAGGACCTGGCTTGGTATAACCGCGCGCTGGAATCCGATCTGATCCTGGAC
>CAVZNE010000035.1:0-9582 GCA_963776445.1 Terriglobales bacterium | reverse complement strand
CGAAGAGTATCCCGGCTTCCCTACCGACATGCAGGCGCAATATATGGCGTTGGCCACCCAGGCCGAAGGCGTCAGCCTGGTCACGGAGAACATCTTCGAAAACCGCTTCATGCACGTTCAGGAGCTGGTGCGGATGGGCGCAGACATCAAGCTGGATGGCCGTACAGCCACTGTCCGCGGGCCCGCCAAGCTCTCCGCGGCGGCCGTCATGTGCTCGGATCTGCGGGCTTCCGCTTCCCTGGTGCTGGCCGCGCTGGTCGCCGACGGCGAATCCATTCTGGACCGCGTCTATCACATGGATCGCGGCTACGAGCGCATCGAGGACAAGCTGGCCGGAGTTGGAGCTCAAATCCAGCGCATGGGTAACATCTTCACGCCCAGAGACAATCAGTCAGACGAGGGGTGATTGCGCGTTAGCGCTCCGGCTCTCATATGGTCTTATGCCCTCCCACCCATTTCGCGATAAAGCCTGCGAAATGGATGGGGCACGGTGCTTGTATTCATGGGCCGGATCAATAGCCACCCAAACCGCATAGACAAATAGAAAGGCCCGGACTCTGCGTCCGGGCCTTTCTATTGTTTTCAATCAAGTTGGCGACTAAGCCTGACCGCCGCCACCGGCCGGTCCACGTCCACCGCCGGGGCCACCTGGACGGCGACGACGACGGCGACGATTGTTGTTATTGGCCGCGCCCGCTGGACGAGCAGCTGCAGCTGCCGTTGTTGCCGGCACCGGTGCGCCTTCCGCGCGGTTGAAGTTCGGCTCGTTCTCCTCGTCGAACTCCTCACCCTCTACCTCGTCAAAATCCTCGCCGCCTTCGATGAGGATCGTGCTCTGGTTGGAGGTGGGCTGACGCTCGTCGAACTCGTTGCGCGGCTTGGCCGGAGCAACGCGGGCTTCCGACGCTTCGATCTCCACCTCAGAGGTCTCTGCGGAAGTCTCGGCGGGAGCAGCGCCAACCAGCTTGGCCTTCTGTTCCTTGATGAGCGCCTTGCGGCTGAGCTTGATGCGATTGCCTTCGATGGCAAGAACCTTGACCATGACCTGATCGCCCTCGCGCAGCTCGTCCTTTACTTCCTTGACGCGATGCTCTGCAATCTCGGAGATGTGGAGCAGGCCATCGGTTCCGGGGAAAAGCTCGACAAACGCGCCGAACTCGGCCAGACGGACCACCTTGCCCAGGTAGACTTTTCCTATTTCGGGCACGGCGGTGATGTTCCCGATCAGCTCGAGCGCCTTCTTGAGGCCCTCGGCGTCGCAGGAAGCTACGTTGACGCGGCCGGTGTCGTCGACATCGATTTTGGCGCCAGTCTGCTCGATGATGCTGCGGATGGTTGCTCCGCCCTTGCCGATCAGATCGCGAATCTTGTCGGTCGGGATCATCACGGTTTCGATGCGGGGCGCATACTGCGAACGTTCCTTGCTGGGTCCGTCGAGTACAGCGTCCATCTTGTCCAACAGATAGATCCGGCCTCTGCGCGCCTGCTCCATGGCCTGCTGCAGAATCTCGCGAGTCAATCCGCCGATCTTGATGTCCATCTGCAGTGCCGTGATGCCCTTGCGGGTACCAGCCACCTTGAAGTCCATGTCGCCGTAGTGATCTTCCGCTCCGGCAATGTCGGTCAGGATGGCGTAGTCGTCGCCTTCCTTGACCAGGCCCATGGCCACGCCAGCTACCGCACCCTTGAGCGCGATGCCGGCGTCAAACAACGCCAAGCTCGTGCCGCAGACCGTGGCCATTGACGAAGAGCCGTTGGATTCAAGAATCTCAGACACGATGCGGATGGTGTAGGGCGACTCTTCCGCGTTGGGAAGAACCGCGGAGATGGCGCGCTCGGCGAGTGCTCCGTGGCCAATCTCGCGACGGCCGGTGCCGGTCATGCGGCCGGTTTCGCCCACGCAGAAGGGCGGGAAGTTGTAGTGGAGCATGAAGGCCTTCTTCTTTTCGCCTTCATAGCTCTCCAACCGCTGACCTTCGTCGGCGGTGCCCAACGTGGCCGTAACCAGAGCCTGCGTCTCACCGCGCGTGAACAGAGCCGACCCGTGCGTACGGGGCAGAACACTGTGCTCGATGGTGATTTCGCGAATCTCGTCGAAAGCGCGGCGATCGGGACGGATGCGGTCCTTGGTCACCTGCTCACGGAAGATCCGCTCGCGCAAGTGCTCGTAGTAGGTAGCCAATTTCTTCTTGGCGTTGGGATCGTCGGCGGGAAGCTCTGCGGCCAGCTCGTCCTTGATCTTCTTGACGAGAATCTGGCTGTCCAGCTTGGCATGAGCCTTGGTGTCCAGGGCATCCTTGAGCCGGTCGCCTGCCTTGGCAAACAACTGGTCAAAGTAAGCCTGATCGAACTCCGGAGGCGTAAAGGTGCGCTTGGGCTTGCCGGCCACGGCCACCAACTCGTCAATGACCGCAACGATCTTCTTGATCTCGGTGTGGGCAAACTCGATGGCTTCCAGGATGACTTCTTCTGTCTCTTCCTGGGCGCCCGACTCGATCATCACGATGCCGTCCTTGTGGGCGACGACGAGGATGTTGACCGAAGAGGCAGCGCTCTCAGCATAGGTGGGATTGATGACGAATGTGCCATCGACGCGGCCAACGCGGACAGCGCCAACCGTGGCGCTAAAAGGAATGTCGGACAGAGCCAGTGCGCAGGCGGCGGCATTGATGCCGACCACGTCGGGATCATTCTCCTTGTCGGCGGAGAAGACCAGCGCGATGACCTGGGTCTCGTTGCGGAATCCATCGGGGAAGAGGGGGCGGATGGGGCGATCGATCTGGCGGCAGGTGAGGATTTCTTTCTCACTGGGACGGCCTTCGCGCTTGATGAATCCACCAGGGATGCGACCACCTGCGGAAGTAAACTCGCGGTAATCCACGGTGAGCGGGAAAAAGTCGATACCTTCCCTGGGATCGGGAGAAGCCACGGCAGTGGCCAGAACAACGGTTTCGCCCGTGGTCACCAATGCGGCGCCCGAGGCTTGCTTGGCCATGCGACCGGTCTCAAAAACCAGCCGCTTGCCACCAGCAAGCTCGACAGCTACTTCATGCTTAGACATAGAGTCCTCGTTTCATTTTGTTCGCTTGGGAAACTTGTAAGGGAAAGGCGCCGGAGGGTGGGTTAAAGCTGGCAAATGGCCTGACAGTGAGCAGGACGCGCGCATAAGAGTGGGATGTGCGCGGGGGAGCGGATTCTCCCGGCCTGCATGCCGGCCAACGTGCGAGGTCTGCGCATAGCCGATAGCTATGCGCAGACCCTGGCAGAGGTTGCAGTTCGCCAGGTACACCTTGGCCCCAGGTTCTGGGTAGAACGGGGGCCGTGACCAGTATGCGGTCTTGGCGCTTCCGGTTCAAGGTTGGCTTTCTGACTACTTACGGATACCGAGTTTGCCGATCACATCGCGGTAGCGGTCGGTATCGTGTGTCTTCAGATAGTCCAACAAACGGCGACGCTTGCTGACCAGCATCAAGAGACCGCGCCGAGAGGCGTGATCCTTCTTGTGGGTTTTGAAGTGCTCGGTCAGTTCTGCGATGCGTGCGCTCAGGATAGCGATCTGGACCTCCGGCGAACCGGTGTCTGTATCGTGAGTGCGAAAGTTTTCGATCAGGGTAGTTTTCTTAGCGGTCGCCAGCACGGCGGTGATACTCCTCTTGTCTTCTCGTGTCCACTCTTCAGTGTCTGATGTGAGATTACCATGAATTACTTGCCCCGCGCCATTACCTAGACTGTCTGGAATCCGGCTAGTAGACCCGGTATTCCTGAACCAGTCTAGGGTTCCTGCGCCACCCAATAATTGGCGCGCGCCACGATCCGGGCGCCATAGTCCTGGACCGTGCGAACCCGGATTGTATGCAGACCCGGAGTGGGATCGGAGGGGCTGAACGTGAGCAGATAGCGATTGCGGGCGTGCTTGGCCGCATCCACCACCCGCTGTTCGAAACCCTTGCTGCCGGTGAAGGTCAAATACTCCCCGCCGCTCATGTGCGCAACCTCTTTGGTCACGTTCTTTTTGAAGGCCTGGACGGCCATGACCAGGGCAGAAACCATGCTCATGGTGCGATCGTCGCCGTTGTCCTTCAAGTCGTGGAGCAGCTCGGCGCGTGCGGGAGAAAAGGACACGCTCAGCACCAACACGTCGGAGCGGCCAATCTTTTGAATCAGTTGAGCCGGCTTGGTGTGCTTGCTGCCGTGGTCCCGCTCCTCGCTGATCAAGAGCAGGACGCGGCGGTACTCCTTGGGCTGCGACTCCAGCAGATCGACGGCATAGCTGACCGTATCGAGAATGGCCGCGCCGCCGTTGCCGGGTTCGAGATGCTTGAGGGCCTCGTTCAGGTCCTCGCTGGTGTGGGTATAGTCGTGAATCAAATGGGGCTTGGAGTCGAAGCCCACCAGCGCCGCCTGGCTGCGGCCGTCGGAGAGAAAGAGGTCCAGGAGCGGGCCGAGCTTGGCCAGTTTGTCGAACTCCAGCACGCTCACGCCGCCCTGCTCGACGGCCACCACCAGCGAAACCGGCGCCGTGTCCATCTCCTCCTGCACACGAATCTTCTGCGCTACGCCATTGTCTTCCAGCACAAAATCGTCCTGCTTGAGGCCATAGACAACGCCGCCGGCATGCTTTTCGACCAGCGTGGGCACGAGCACCTCATTGGCGTTTAGCCGCAAGGTGGGCTGGTCAGAATGTGCTGAGGGCAGCGGCTGAGGGGGCTCGGCTGGAGGCAACTGCTGTGCAGCGCCAGCCGCTACGGAGAAAAAACAAGCAGCGAACGCGAGGGGGGAGATGCAAGATGATCTGAATTTCATGCGAGAAAGGACTCCGACTCAGTTGTCAGTGCTGCCGGTCAAACCCGCTTGTGAACCTCGCGGTCGATGCGGTTGGTCCAGGCAAGATAGCTCAAGAGCTCCCAGCGGGAATTCCAGACAAAACCCAGCACGTCTTTGGTCGTCAGATTCTCGGCTGGCATGCCGGAGTAGGTCTCAACGCGCCAACGGAAGTACTCGCTCCGCCAGGGAGCCAGCCGGTGGCCGCGCGTTGCATTCCAGATAAATCGGAGTGGGGCGAGCAAAATGTGTCCTCGGCTTCGAGTATAGACGGAGCCGCCCCGTTGCGGGCACATCCACCGCGCGCCGCTTACAGCTTGTCGAACAGGCTGCCCGAACCGAGCTGCGAAATCACGTCTTCGAGCGCTGTTTGCTGCGACTTGGAGAGAGAGAGCTGCGTGGACACCTGCGCCACATCGGCCTGCATCAGGTTGGTTTGTGCGGCGGTCAGTTGCGTTTTTTCACTGCTCACGGCATCGGAGGCATCTGTGAGACGGCTGAGGGAGTTGTCGAGCACGACTCTTTGCTGGGAGACATAATTGAGCGCAGTGCTCAGAGCCTCGGTATCCGTCACACCTGTGCTGCTGGCAGTGCCACTGGCAAAATCAGCCACCAGGCTGTTCAGCGCAGCAAAGACATTGTTGGCGCCGCTGGCGGTAAAGATCTGATCGCCAGGAACGTTTAATTGAATGCTCTGGCCGTTGGGCGTCTGGATGGAATTGACGTCTTCGTCGCCGTTGTAGCTGGTCGTGGCAGGCGACGTCGTTTCGGAAGTGGTAAACGGAGCCGTGGAGGTCTGTCCGCCGGCAAAGATGTACTGGCCCTCATAGCTTGTGTTGGCCAGCGAAGTCACCTCGTCACGAATGCCGGCAAGCTGATTGGAGATGGACTTCAGGTTGCTGGCGCTGAGGGTGCCGTTGTTGGCGCTGGTGGCCAGTGAAATGGCCTGGGTGAGTTGGGAAACCACGCTGCCCAGCGCCGAATCGGCTACTTGAAGATTGCCCGTCACCAGGCTTGAGGTTTGCGTGAACGAGTCGTCCTTCTGCATCTGGTTGAGCAGCAATACATTCTCCCCGGATGCCACGGGATCGTCGCTCAGCGAGTTCACCCGCACCCCGCTGGACAACTCAGACGTCAACTGCTGCTCAGTCAACTGGCTCTGATCGAGCGCAGTCGCCAGATTCGCAACATAGTTCGGATCCACCCGCATTCCGTTCCTCCACCCTCCTGAGAATCCTCACAGCCATGGGCCGTCTCTGTCTCCATTGCCTTACTTCGGTTAGGTAACTGAAGTCTCGACACCCTGGTTTAATGCCGCCGCCATCACTGTATTCAGAATCGCAAACACCTCAGAGGCTGCCTGGTAGCTACGCTCCAACGTCTGCATACTGGACGCTTCGTCGTTGAGACTGACGCTGGAAAGCGCATCGTTCTGGGTCTGCAACTGGGTCACCGAGGCGGTCTGCGCCGTGTTATCCGTTTGCACCGCGGATACGGTCGAACCCAGAGTCGTGACAAAGTTCGAATAGTAGTCGGTAGGAGTCTGGCCGCTAACGATCGATTGGCTGGCCAGATTCGCCATGGCGGTAGCGTTGGTGTTGTCGCCAGTTCCCTCTCCCGAGGCGGCCGCCGCAACGTGATTGGGGTCGGTCATCACCACGCTCATCGATGCAGCGCTACCGGATACCTGGGTGGTCGCGGAGAAGATGTTGCCGGCGTTGCTGGTGTCTCCGTCCAGATCGGTTCCCGCATTGTTCAGCGTATTCACCTGCGTGGAGACGCTGTAGGCCAGCTGATCGAGCGAGGCCATCACGCTGGGAATGTCCTGGTCGCGCGCCGTCAGATAGCCGCCCAGTTCGCCGCCGCCCGTGGTCAACCCCGAAGTGACGTCGGTCGTGCCCACAAAAAAGTGCGTTACCCCATCGACCGTGCCGGTGGTCAACTGAAAGCTCGACCCATCGGCGACCAGAGACTGGCCGGAAGTGGTGGTAATCGAGAGGCCGTTGTTCTCCGTTGTCACCTGGTTGATGCCGATCAGTTTTGAAAGTTGACTAAGGTCCTGCTGGCGCTGGTCCTCGAGCGTTCCGGCATCGGCGTTGGGCGAGGTTGTCTCAATCTGCTGATTCAACTGGGCGATCCCGCTGGTCAGCGCATTCACCTGGCTGGTGACGGCCGTCGCTTCCTGATTCAGAGCCGATTTTTGTGAGTTGATGCTGGCTGCGGCGCTGGATATGTCGCCGGCCAGCGTGGTCGCCGTGGACAGAACGTCCTGGCGCAGCGCATTGTCGGTGGGGTTGGCCTCCAGCGATGAGAAAGAACTGAAAAAGCTGGTGAGATCGGAGCCGATGTCGCCTGCCGTTGAGGTCGTTGTCCCGGAGTCCGGCGTGAAGAGAGCCTGCAGCGTATCGAGTGCCGTGAGCCGCGTACCCGAGGCCGAGGCCAATTGCTGCTGCTGGTTCAAACGCTCCTCCAGCACCCGATCCCGCACCGAGGTAGAGCCCGTCGAAGTCACCCCCGACCCGTAGGAAACCCCGTTGATTTCAATCGGCTGATTCTCCTGAAAGTTGGGAGTCTCTTCCGTGTAACCGGTGGTGCTGGCGTTGGCCACGTTATTGGCCACGATGCTCAGAGCCGATTGGTCGGCATCCAGAGCTTGCGAGATCATGCTGAATGCGGAGCTAATTGTCCCCATGCCCGCTCCCGGTTTGCGTCCAACCCCGCACCTGCACCTCGCTGTACTCCAACCGGCCCGTGCGCAAATCCCGCAAGCGGTTCATCACCTGGAGGTTGGCGCCGGTCGCCTCGATCACCCTGGCAAATACCGCCATATCGCCCGAAGCCTCTCTGGCCTGGCGGGCCAGCTCCGCATGTTGTCGCGCATCTGCTTGTGAACAATCGCGGTTCAGTGCCTGGCAACTGAGCGCCAGCTCCTCCAGCCGGTCCGCATCCAGACAGGCCAGCGCTCGCGAAGCTTCGGCTACCAGTTTCTTCAGCTCCGGATGCGCCCGGAGCGCCCTGAACTCCAGCATGGCCCGCTTTCCTTTCCTTCCCTCAGGGCTGTCGCACCTCGCTGTCTCGGCCCAACCGATACCACTGCGACGTTCCTCGTGCGCGGTGGACCGGCGGCAAGCACGCGCTGCTCCCTGTCTGCCCGAATCAGGCCCGGATTACTGTTCGCTGTTCAGCATGAAGTCCACTACCTTGGACGCCACCGCCGAAGCGGGCACGCTGTACGTTCCGGCCGCCAGCGCCGCCTGGACTTCGGCAACCTTATCCAGGCGCACGCCGGGATCGGCAGCCGTCAGCGATACCTCACTGCCCGCACTGCTCAAAGTCGCCTGGTCGATGCCCAGCACGGTTGAGTTGGTTGCCGCACTGCTTTTGGCCTGCGTGGCCGCTGTAGCCGCCGGAGTCACACCCAGAAGCGACTTCAATCCATCAAGACTGCTGCGAATGTCCATACCCATTGCTCCTTGCCCGGTTCATCGGCATTATGATTCATCACTTTAGTCATTCATGCCCGCTGATGACGGTATCTCTGTGCAGATTTCCGGTTACCGGAACCGTTCCCTTCTGGTTCCCTGAGTGAGAAAGATCCCGCACGATACTCTTGGCAATTCCGAATCCGCCCTGCTCGCTGAGCGCCCGCCCCAGGGCTTCCGATGCGTACTCCCCCAACGCGCTGCCGGAACCGGAGTCGTCCTCTTCCCCGGTCATAGAGTTGCCGCCGGCGATCGGCTTCATCAACTCCTTCATCATCTGCGCTTCAAACTCGTGCGCCGCCTTGACCAGCCGGGGCTGCGGCGTGATCATGCTTCCGCTCCCCTGCGCCGCCGCAGTGATTGCTGCTGCTTGCATCACAGAACCTCCAGGTCGGCTTCCAGAGCGCCGGCTTCCTTCATGGCCTGCAGGATCGAAATCACGTCCCGCGCTCCTGCACCGGTTCGCTGCAATTCCTGGACCAAATCCTCCACCGTTGCTCCCTCTTTCAGGTCGATGCGGTTCACCGGCTTGTCCTGGGCCTGCACCGTGGTTTGTTGCACCACCTGGGTGGTTCCCGAAGACAGCGGGTTGGGCTGCGAGACCTTGGTTTCGGTGATCACATTGACCGACAGACCCCCGTGCAGAATGGAAACCGGCTGCAGGCGAACCGTCCCGCCGATCACCACCGTCCCGGTGCGCTCGTTTACCACCACGCGGGCGCGCGGATAAACCTCCACTTCGACGGCCTCCACCTTATCCAGCAACGCCGCGATGTCCTCATCTGGCGCCGCGGCAATCTCCACGCGGCGGCTGTCGAGCGCGTGGGCGCGCGCCTTGCCGAGTGCCCGGTCAATGGCCGCCGCCATGCGCCCGGCGGTGTGAAAGTCGGCATCGTTCAGCAAAACGCTGACCGTGTGCATCTGCTTCAGGTCGAAGGGAACTGTCCGCTCGACCAGCGCCCCGCCGGGAATGCGCGCGGTGGTGGGGTGGTTCAACTGCCGGGTATTCCCCCCCGACGAAGCCATGTAACCGCCCAGCACCAGGGCTCCCTGGGCCTGGGCATAGATTTGGCCGTCCGGCCCGTAAAGCGGGGTCATCAGCAGAATGCCGCCCTCCAGCGAGCGCGCGTCGCCGGCCGACGAAGCGGTGATATCCATCCGGTAGCCGGGCCGGCTGAAGGGCGGCAGCGTCGCCACCACAAAGACCGCGGCCATGTTCTTGACCTGCATATTGCTGGCGCTGTTCGATCCGGTCTGGGGAACGGTAATCCCCATCCGT
>CAVZNE010000034.1:0-6360 GCA_963776445.1 Terriglobales bacterium | reverse complement strand
CCGCTCATGACCGGGGCCGAGTATCTGACCAGTGCCGTCCTGCGCGCGCTGTGGCAACAGACGGACAAGGCCCTTCGGCTTGAGTTGTCAGAAGAACGATGCGGGGTGCAGGAGTTCCTCAAGCGCCGCAATCCTGCCTGGAATCTCGTCGGGCGCGTCTGCTTCAATCTGGCGGAAAATCGCGGCGATGCGGAGTCGCCCTTCGCCTTCCTGGCCACTTACACCGTGCGGCTCTCGGCCCACTCCAAGGCGCAGCATCTCCCTCTGGGACAGGCTTTGCGCGAGTACGAGGGGCCTGCCAATCGGGACCGCCTCTTGTCGTTGCTGCTGCCGGTGCAACGAGCCACGGAGAGTTGCCCGTGGCTGAAGGCCATGGTGGATAGCGGAGAAATCTTCCACCCACTGCGCTGGACTCCGAGTGAAGCCTCGCAGTTTTTACGTGATTACCCGCA
The DNA here is from genome assembly GCA_963776445.1 of Terriglobales bacterium. GTDB lineage: Bacteria > Acidobacteriota > Terriglobia > Terriglobales > Acidobacteriaceae > Telmatobacter. The sequence goes on along the minus strand of CAVZNE010000034.1, from coordinate 5,908 downwards.
ATTGGAGCAGGCAGGTATCGTCGTCCGCATGCCGGCGGCGTGGCCGGCGCATCGTCCGCCGCGGCCCCGCGTTACGGCCAAGGTGGGCGGCGTTGCTCCATCGCTGGTTGGCCAGGACGCGCTGCTCGACTTCCACATGGACGTCACGCTCGATGGCGAATCATTAACCGCTGCCGAAATTCGCAAGCTGCTGGCAGGAACTGAAGGACTGGCGCTGGTCCGCGGGCGCTGGGTCGAGGTGGATCGCGAACAGCTCAGCCGCATGATCGAACGGTTTAGCGAGGCCGAGCGCGCCGCGGCTCGTGATGGGCTCAACTTCGGCGAAGCGATGCGCATGTTGGCCGGCGCCAACCTCGAGGGCCTAGACTCTGTCGCGGACGTGGAAGCCGACTGGGCGCAAGTGAACGCAGGTCCCTGGCTTGCCGACACACTCAAGGGACTGCGCAGCCAGCAGGGGTTGGACAAGATCGATCCCGGCAAGGCGCTGAAGGGCACACTGCGGCCTTATCAGCAGGTGGGCATGCGCTGGCTTTACCTGCTGGCAAAGCTCGGGCTGGGAGCGTGTCTGGCCGACGATATGGGATTGGGCAAGACCATTCAGGTGCTTTCGCTGCTGCTGGTGCTCAAGAAGCAGGAAAAGGCTATGTCCAGCCTGCTGGTTGCTCCGGCGTCGCTCTTGGCCAACTGGGCCGCGGAACTGGAGCGTTTCGCGCCCAGTTTAAAGGTGATGGTCGCCCATACCTCGGCGATGTCCAGTGACAATTTGAAGAGCTTCTCGGCGGATAGCCTGACCGGCGTGGACGTGGTGATTGCCAGCTACGGCACGCTGCTGCGCATTCCCTGGCTCACCGAAACCCGTTGGCGGCTGGCGGTGTTGGACGAAGCGCAGGCCATCAAGAATCCCAACGCCAAGCAGACCCGTAGCGCCAAGATGCTCAAAGCCGGTTCCCGCTTTGCGCTGACCGGCACGCCGGTTGAAAACCGGCTCGGCGATCTTTGGTCCATCTTCGACTTTATCAATCCCGGACTGCTTGGGTCAGCGAAGGAATTCACCAAGCTCACCAAGCGCCTCGCCGAGCGGACTCACAATCCCTACGGACCGCTGCGCGAACTGGTGCGGCCGTATATTCTGCGCCGGCTGAAGACCGATAAGGCAGTGATCTCCGATCTGCCCGACAAGACGGAAGTAAAGGCCTTTTGCCAGCTCAGCCGCAAGCAGGCCGCGCTCTATCAACAGGCGGTCGACGACCTCGCCGCGCAGCTTCACACAGCCGAAGGAATTCAGCGCAAGGGTATGGTTTTGTCGTTCCTGATGCGCTTCAAGCAGATTTGCAATCACCCCTCGCAATGGCTTGGCGACGACGCCTGGAGCGAACCCGATAGCGGCAAGTGGGCCCGTTTGCGCGACATCGCGGAAGTGATCGCGGCCCGGCAAGAGAAGGTGCTGGTGTTCACGCAATTTCGCGAGATAACGGCCCCGCTGGCCGCCTTTTTGGGCTCGATCTTCGGACGCCCTGGCCTCATACTTCACGGAGAAACTCCGGTGAAAAGCCGCAAGGAGCTAGTGCGCCGCTTTCAGGAAGATGAAGCCGTGGGCTTCTTTGTGCTTTCGTTGAAGGCAGGCGGAACGGGACTTAATCTGACCGCCGCCTCGCACGTGGTTCACTTCGACCGGTGGTGGAATCCCGCGGTTGAGAACCAGGCCACGGACCGCGCCTACCGCATTGGTCAGAACAAGAATGTGCTGGTGCACAAGTTCGTCTGCCAGGGAACGGTCGAGGAGAAGATCGACGCCATGATCGAATCCAAACGCCAGATTGCGCAGGATATGCTGGAAGGCGGAGCCGAATTGCTGCTAACCGAGATGAAGGACGACGAACTGCTCAAATTGGTCGCGCTAGACCTGAATTCCGCGCTCAAGGAGACATAAAGTATGTACGACGGCTGGGGATGGAGACCGTATGTGCCGGTGGCCGAGCGGCGCCTGAAGGCGTTGAAGAAGATCGACAGCCTGCGCAACAAGGGCCGCGTCATCTCCCCGGTGAGCGTCGATCGCCGCACCATCGCCAAGACCTTCTGGGGCAGGGCATGGTGCGAGAATCTGGAGTCCTACAGCGACTATGAGAATCGCCTGCCGCGCGGGCGAACGTACGTGCGCAACGGGTCAGTCGTCGATCTACAGATTGCCGCGAGCCAGATCACGGCGCTGGTCAGCGGCTCGGAGATTTACGAGGTCAAGGTGGAGATCCTTCCGGTTACCAAGCCGCGCTGGAAATCGATCTGTAAAGATTGCGCGGGATCAATCGATTCCCTGGTCGAGTTGCTGCAGGGGCGGCTTTCCAAAGGCGTGATGGAGCGCATCAGCCGGCAACAGACCGGCCTTTTCCCGTCGCCGAAGGAGATCAAGCTGTCGTGCAGTTGTCCGGACTGGGCGGAGATGTGCAAGCACGTCGCGGCGGTTCTCTATGGCGTCGGCGCTCGCCTGGATGAGCAGCCCGAATTGCTGTTTCGGCTTCGCGCGGTAAACGAAAAGGAACTGATCGCCAGCGCCGGCAAGGCCCTGCCCAGCGCGAAGAAGGCTCCGTCGGCGGCGAAGGTTCTTGGCGGAGAGGATCTGTCCAAGCTGTTTGGGCTGGATCTGGCCGACTCCACGCCGCCCGCCAAGTCTGCGCGTCCGACCAAAACCGCAGCGGCGGCTAAGGCCGTGCGGGCAAAAGAAACGCCCGTACCCAACGCCAAACCCGTTGCCACAAAATCCAAGCCAGCGAAAAAGTCCGTAAAACGCAAGGCTATGGCAAAGCCCATCGCACCAGCAAAGCCGGTGGCGAAGAAGAAACCGGTGGCCGAACCCGCGATGGCCAAGCCGGTCAAAAAGTCGGCAAGCAAGAAACCCGCTCCCGTAAAGAAGGCGGAGATGGCCTCCCCCAAGAGCGGCCTTTTCGCGGCAAAGAAGAAGTCCACCGCCGTCGTTAGCAAAGCTAAGCCAACCCGATCGGTAGCCAGGAAAACGCCAGCCGCGCCGCGCGTTTCGAAGACAAAACCCGTTTCTACGAGGAGGGATTCCAGAGTTTAAGGAGTTACACCCCATGGAGACTCCAATTCAGACCAAGCTCGAAGAGCGCGTCTATCGGGCGGCAGATGCAGCCTTGGCCCGCCAGCACTACGTCTGCGCCATCGACGTGCTGTGTGGAATGGGACTCCTGGCCTCCTCTGCGGTCGACTTCTGGCGCAAGGGCCGCATTGATTTTCTGGAGTCAGAGATTCAGGGAAGTCCGAACAAGATCTCTTCGTCCATGGCGATCTTCCGGCGGTGGGCACAGGAGAAGGGCCTCAAGGAAAGCGAAACCGACTACGTGCGACCTGCCCGGTCCGGGACCGTGCCCTTGCAATTCTCCAGGAGCGGCGATCCGCAGATCGAGAAGGTCTACCGCACGCACTACATATCGCCCGCGCTCTCGGAGCGTAAGCAGCAGAAGCTTCAAGAGAAGCTCGAAAAGGCTCCGCAGCCGGTTGTATTCATGAACCTGCGCGACGCACAATGTTCCGAATGCGGAGCAGAGATTGCGCAAGGTTCCATGCTCTTGATGGAGGCGGGGCAGCCGCTTTGCCTTCCCTGTGCGCGCCTCGACGGCCTGGAGTTTCTTGCGGCTGGCGACACAGCTCTGACGCGAAGGGCCACCAAGTACAGCGAGCGAGCTGCCGTCGTCGTGCGCTTCAATCGGTCACGCAAGCGCTACGAGCGGCAAGGCATTCTGGTGGAAGAGACTGCGCTGGAGAAGGCCGAGCAGGAATGCGTTCAGGACGCCGGCGAGCGGGCAGCAGCGCGGGCGCGGGCTGCAGTGCAGCGTGGCGAACAGGATCGCAGACTGGTTGCGCAGATGATCAAGCTGATTGCGGAGCTGTTCCCAGGCTGTCCGCCGACCGAAGTTGCGGCCATTGCCGAACACACCGCGGTCCGGGGCAGCGGCCGCGTTGGCCGTTCGGAGGCGGGTCGAAATCTGGATGAAAAGGCGCTGACTTTGGCGGTTGGCGCCTCAGTTCGCCACAACCATACCCCGTACGATGAGCTGTTGGCCAGCGGTGTAGATCGCGCCGACGCACGCCGACAGATCGCGGGCAAAGTAGAAGAGTTGCTGGCGAAGTGGCGCAAGTAAGGCATTTCGCGGGCAATCATGAAACTGAAATTGCAAGGCTGGTCGAACTGCATCCGTCCACAGACTCCAGGCGGAATGAGGTGGTCTCGCTGTGGCGGATTCATAACTTGATGAAGATTCTCTTGCGATAGAGGATCAGCAACGGAAGATAGCAGGCGACGACAAAGAGGATGGAATAGATCAGAGAGACGGTTGGAGCGGGGCCAAGCCAGCGTGGCAGCAGGGAATAGAGAAGCTGTTGCAAGTTCCTTCCGCCAGGCAGTGCGATCGCTCCGATCACGATTGCCAGAACCTCCGAGAGCACGTACGCGGTCAGCGCATTGGTTCCGAATGCCTGCCAAGGCGTGAGTCCGCGACGCAACTGGAGCGGACCATCTACCAGCCAGTATATCGCGGCCAGCAAAGCAGCCGATAGGCCCGCAGTGAAGAGAACAAAGGAACTGGTCCACAGACGCTTGTTCAGCGGAAAAGACTGCGACCAAACCAGCCCGCCATTCAGCAGGAGGATGCCGGCGGCAAACAATACAACCGCCTTCTGCCGAACCGGACGGTCATTCCGAAGCCAAGCGGCCGCCAGCACACCCAACAGCGTAGAAGCCACGGCGGGCAACGTGCTTAGCAGTCCCTCTGGGTCGTAGACGCTGTGATGATACAGATGGGCGGCGGGTATCAGCAGCCTGTCCAGCCATGCGGTCAAATTGCCAAACTTGTCGAGGATGCCGATTGTTACTCCAGGCATTCCAGCGCCAGGGACCGGTACATGCGTTAGGAGCCACCAGTAGAGGGTCAACAGCAGTATCGCAGCGGCCACGCTGGCCTTCACCCGGCCCGCAAGATAGATTGTGCCTGCCAAGGCATAGCACAGGGCGATGCGCTGCATAACGCCGTAGTAGCGCAAGTTGCCGAGATCGAAGAAGGGCAAGGCGTTCAGCAGCAGTCCGATCAGGGCTATCAGCGCCGAGCGTTTTCCCAGTTGCAAGAGGATTGTACGCCTCGACGCGCCGCGATCGAGGCGCGTGCCGAAGGCAAGCACGATGGAGGCGCCGACGATAAATAGAAACAGCGGAAATACAAGATCGGTAACCGTGCATCCGTTCCAGACGGAATGCCGTAATTGCGCATAGGATACTGCGCCGTCGCCCGCGTTATTGACCAGTATCATGAGGGCGACGGTAAGTCCTCGCAGTACGTCCAGAGAAAGCAGGCGTTGCGGCCTGCGCGCGGAGGACTTGCCGGAAATGGCGGGCAGGTTTGCCGCGCCGCCGATTGGATCGGACTGTGTCGTGGCCGACGATGAATAGGTTCCCATGGAGAAGCGCCTCTGGCCGGAATGGTGTATCGAACAGCCCGCTTTACGAAAAAAGGAGACTCTGCCTGTTGAGACAGATCTCGAATAGCAGACGATGCTATCGCGAAACGCCCGAGAACGGGAGATCGCGGCAAAGTCCGCCGTTGGAATGGGATTCGGAGATGTGATTCGAGAGGCTTTCGCGCCAGCGGCGCCATGCGCAAAGCTGCGAGGCGGTAAGGAGCCTCGCAGCTTCTCGCAACGTACGCCTAGAAGTTCAACTTGGCGCCGAATTCAATGGTGCGCGGTTCGTAAGCCGGCGGACTCCACTGGCTGGGCGTCGAAGTAACGGTTCCGGCTCCCGACGCGGTGATGTCCGCGTTGGGAACGCTGAAGTTGGGATGGTTGAAAACGTTGAAGGCATCGACGCGCAGTTGCACGTTGTAGTGATCCTGCCAGCGGGTAT
>CAVZNE010000033.1:0-7024 GCA_963776445.1 Terriglobales bacterium | reverse complement strand
AAGCGGGTGTGAGCGAACTTTTCGCACAGCACCTTCAGCGGCACGCCGTGTTGCAGAGCCAGCGAGATGGAGGTGGCAAACGCGTCCATGAGGCCGGAAACAGTGGAGCCTTCCTTGGCCATCTTGATGAAGATTTCGCCCGGCTGGCCGGTGGGATAAAGGCCTACCGTGATGTAGCCCTCGTGCCCGGCGATGGAGAACTTGTGGGTTACCGAGGCGCGCTCATCGGGCAGCCGGTGGCGCACGGCGCGGGGCGGCGCGTTCAGGTCCTGCGCCTCGTCATTGGCGTGGTCCGGCGCGGCGTCCAGGGAGGCGGAGGGCGTGAGCAGCGGCACGGCCGCGGCCTTGGCAATCTCGTCCAGCGCGGTCTGGAAGGCTGCCGCGGCTGCGATCACCTGCTTGGCGGTCACCTCGATCTTTTCGCCAACCTTGGCTTCGAGCGTCTTCACGTCGGCCGCGGCGGCTGGCTGGTTCAGGGCCAGGTGGGCCAGCACGCGGCCGCCGGCAGCATCCAGCGCCGAAGGCTCACGCTTGGCGTCCATGCTTGTATTCAGCGGCTGGGTGCCCTTGGAGCCGTCGCGGTAGATGGCCACCGCCTTGATACCCTGACGCCAGCTTTCCGCGTAGGCCTCGGCCACGTCTTCCACCGTCGCCTCGTGGGGCAGGTTCACGGTCTTGGAGATGGCGCCGGAAAGGAACGGCTGCGCCGCCGCCATCATCTTGATGTGCCCCATGTATTGAATGGAGCGGGTGCCCTTGGCCGGCTTGAAACTGCAATCGAAGACCGGCAGGTGCTCCGGCTTGACGCCCGGCGCGCCTTCAATGGTGCCCGTAGCGTCAATGTAGCTGACGATGGCGTTCACCTGGTCATTGTTGTAGCCGAGCTTGAAGAGCGCCTCCGGCACGGTGTTGTTGACGATCTTGATCATGCCGCCACCCACCAGCTTCTTGTATTTGACCAGGGCCAGATCGGGCTCAATGCCGGTGGTGTCGCAGTCCATCATGAAGCCGATGGTGCCGGTCGGAGCCAGCACAGTGGTTTGCGCGTTGCGGTAGCCGTGGCGTTCGCCATAGACCAGCGCCATGCCCCAGCACTCGCGGCTGGAATCGATAAGAGCGTCGAGCTGGGGAACGCTGAAGGGCTCCCCGCTCTGGCGCGACTTGCCGATATTGTTCACCTCGGCGCGGTGCATGCGGATCACGTCGAGGAACGGCTCGCGGTTTACATAGAACCCCGGGCATGCGCCGCCCGGCCGCTCCACTGAGGCGGTCAGCGGCGTTGCGGAAGCGATCGGCGGGCAGGTAGCCGCCAGAATGGCCGACTGCAAATAGGCCTGGCCGCAGGTGATGGCGGTAAGAGCGCCGGCCATATCGCGCCCGGCTGCCGAGTCGTAAGGCAGGCCCATGGCCATCAACAGCGCGCCCAGGTTGGCGTAGCCCAGGCCCAGGGGCCGGTAATCGTGCGAGTTCTTGGCGATGGCCTCGGTGGGATAGCCCGAATTGTCCACCAGGATATCCATAGCCGTGATGATGACCGAAACCGAGTGCCGGTAGGCGGCAATGTCGAACCCGCCCGATGGCGTCGCGAACTTCATCAGGTTGAAACTGGCCAGGTTGCAGGCCGAATTGTCCAGGAACATGTACTCCGAGCAGGGATTCGAGGCATTGATGCGCGCCGTGTTCTTGCTCGTGTGCCAGCGGTTGATGGTGGTATCGAACTGCATGCCGGGATCGCCGCACAGCCAGGTGGCCTCGGCAATCTTGTGCATGATGTCGCGCGCCTTCAGGGTCTCGACCGGCTCATGCCCGTTCACCGTATAGGTGGTGAAATCGCCGTCGTTCTCGTAGGCGCGCATGAACTCGTCGCTCACCCGCACCGAATTGTTGGCGTTCTGGAAGAAGATGGACGAATAGGCCTCTGAATCCGGCCCCGAACCGTCGTACCCGGCCTTGATCAGAGCGAAAGCCTTGGCCTCTTCCTTCGACTTGCAGTCGATGAAGTCCATGATGTCCGGGTGATCCACGTTCAGAATCACCATCTTGGCCGCGCGGCGCGTCTTGCCGCCGGACTTGATGACGCCGGCAAAGGCGTCAAAGCCGCGCATGAAGCTGAGCGGGCCAGAGGCCTGCCCGCCGCCGGAAAGCTGTTCCTTCGAGCCGCGGATCGACGACAGGTTGGTGCCCGTGCCCGAGCCCCACTTGAACAGCATCCCCTCGGTCTTGGCCAGGGTCAGGATGGAGTCCAGAGAGTCGTCCACGGAGTTGATGAAGCAGGCCGAGCACTGCGGATTCTTGTAGCCGCTGCCCGAGTACTGCACGCCCCCGGTCGAGGGATCCCAGTGCCAGTTCTGCCCGTCCGCATCCGGCTCCAGCCGGTCGCAGCCCACGTTGAACCATACCGGCGAGTTGAAGGCCACTTTCTGCGTCAGCAGCATGTACACAAGCTCGTCGTAGAAGATGCCCGCATCCGCGGCGGTAGCAAAGTAGCCGCCCTTCATGCCCCAGTCGCGGATGGTCTCTGCCACGCGGCTCACCAACTGCCGTACCCCGGATTCCCGCTCGGGCGTGTCGATCTGGCCGTGCAGGTACTTCGAGGCCACAATGTTGGTGGCTGTCATCGACCAGTCCACCGGCACCTCGACTCCCTTCTGCTCGAAGATCGTGTTGCCCTTCTGGTCGGTAATCGATGCTGTACGACGCTCCCATTGCACCTCGTCGTAGGGGGAGACGCCTGCTTTGGAGAAGCGGCGAGAAAAAGTCAGTCCCCCCTGGGTGTGTGGTGTCAACGGGATAGCGGCAGAAATCTGTTGCTGGGCCTCATTCATAAAAATCTCCTAATATGGCAAAAGTCGGTGAGTCTCCTGCCCAATCGGCGCAAAGTGGCCTGAAAGGGACAGGGTAAGTCTTTGAAAAAGAACAGGAAACGGGGAATTAAAACCGCGGATGCTCTTCTCTCAGCGGTCTGCCGGCGGTGCGTCACGCCAGAATTGGTTACAGTTCGTTTACAGCCGCAGATGAAAAAATACCGCTGTCTGTGGTGTAAGTCAACAACAAACCACAATATCTTGTATTTTGTTCACGTTCCAGACGCCTACTTTGCAAACCCCAACAAATGCCTGTGGAAAGCGCAAACGGCCTTTCGGGGTGCGGGTTTCCGAGAGCCATTCTACTTTCTCACTCCGTGCAACCGGAAGTTAGCCATCGCCTTTCGGCCTTTCCCAAGCCTATCTTCGCCGGGGCGAGTAAATGGTGCAGAAATGGTGCAGTTTAGAAGTTAATCTGTGCCGATGAAAATAATCTGTGCAGAAGTAGACAAGCGGGACCACAAGAAGTGGTCTTATCGACTCTCGGGGTCCAAATCGTCTGGAGGCATCCGTTCATTGCCCGAAATGAGAATTGGCCGGAACCATCTGCTGGTGCAGGACGCGCACTACGCAGATTCCATCCGGCTCGGTTCGATAGAACACGACATATTTTCCTACCTCAAACCGATGTAAACCTTCCCAAATTGCATCACAGGATCTGCCCATGGAAGGATTATTGGCCAGAAGTTGAAAAGAGTCTTCCAGTTGACCCAGGTAGCGGTCCGTTTGAACCCAACCCCAAGTGTCAGTAGTATAGGCGGCAATCCGATCGATATCCGCTTCCGCTTCACGTGAAATGCTGGCATGTTTCACGCGCACTTCTCTCTTTGTGGGAGGTCGTACTTCTGCCGAATCCGTTCGAATACGCCGGGGTCGGCGACACCACTGGCATCGCCCTCGGCAATCGCCGCCCGCAGCACCGCCATCTTCTCCTCGTATTCCCGCTCTTCCTTCTCCAGCAGGCGCAAGGCGGAGCGCATCACTTCACTGGCATTGGCGTAAAGCCCGCTCTCTACCCTGGAGGCGACGAACTGGTCCAGTTCCTTGGTCAGATTGACATTGCGAGTCGGCATGGGGCACCTCAGCCGCAGTATAGGACGATTGGCCAACTTTGCCAATGCTCTAACTCGCCAAGCCCATGCAAAAGAGAAACCTGGAGGGACTCGTCGCTGTTAGCCTGATCTCATGTCCTCAACCGCCTCATCGCTTCTCGACTGGAAGCCCGCATTGCGGCCCGGACCGGTCACTCTGCGTGGCCGGTATGTGACCGTGGAGCCACTCAGCGCGGAACGGCACACCGCGGCCCTGTGGGAGGCGTGCGAGGGCCACGACGAACTGTGGAAGTGGATGCCCGACGGCCCCTGCGCCACCGAGGCCGAACTTCGAGAGGCCCTGGCGCAGAAAGAGGCCGACACCCGCGCCGTCTTTCTGGCCATCGTGCCTGAGGCGACCGGGCGAGCCACCGGGTACGCCAGCTACATGCGCATCGAACCGGAGCACGGAGTGGTCGAGGTAGGCAACATCCTGCTGGCTCCCGCCCTGCAGCGCACCACCGCCGCCACCGAGGCCATGTACCTGATGGCCAGCCATGCCTTCGAGTTCCTGGGCTACCGCCGCTACGAGTGGAAGTGCGATGCGGAGAACCTGCCCTCGCGCCGCGCCGCCCTGCGCCTGGGCTTCACCTTCGAGGGCATCTTCCGCCAGCACAGGGTGGTCAAGGGCAGGAACCGCGACACCGCCTGGTTCTCCATGCTGGACAGCGAGTGGCCGGCCCGCAAACAGGCCTTCGAAGCCTGGCTGTCCCCTGACAACTTCGACAGCGAGGGCCGGCAGATCTGCCCGTTGCGGGCTACCCGAACTTAGCCGGGCGCCGCTGGGCCTCCGGGGCGTCTTCATTACGAGCCGGAATTGGATTGCGAGTTGCCTGTATTTGTTTACTTCTTCGTGGATGTTTGTGAGTTGTTCTGCTGTGAACCCACTTTGAACGTCACCGCAAATCCAAACCCCCACTCGTAACCAGTAGTTGTCGGCAACGTCGAAGGCACCGTGCCGGTTTGAGGCCCAACGGTCAATCCACCGCCCAGATGTGTCACCTGCCCGGCATAGGCTCCGGCAGTCAGGAAGAGATAGCGATGAGGGATAGCCCAGGACCCTCCGAGGAGATACTCAACCGATGTCCCGCTGCTTGTGCTGGATTTCACCGTAGCTCCAAAGCTCGCGTAAGGCGTCAGCGCTCGCAGAACATCGCTCTCTGAATCAATCAGACGATAGCTGACGATGGCCACCGGTAGGATGCGCCAATCCGATGTGCCGCTGTCCACAATGCACCCGGTTGCGGCATTGCTCGATCCGGGGATCGTCGATGGGCAATTGACGCTCGATCCAGCCGCGGCGGTGGCGTAAGAGTGCTGCTTCAGCGGAGAAAAAACCACCCCCGCGCTTTCGTAGATGTGGGGTCCGTACCCGAAGCGAAGCGTGAAGGTGTGGGTTTCGGCCGCTGCACTTGTCTTCTTTGTATTGGCTCCATTCTGATCCGCGCTGCCGGTGCCGTCACCAGCCGCAGCCTGCTTGTTCCCCCCGCCGCTTCCGGCGTTTGCGCCTTCCCCTGAAAGCTGAATCTTGACCAGAGGACTGGGTTGAGTCGTGCAACTGAGCGTTGCCACGTCGGTCGTCTGATTTACGTCTGGCACGGATTTTTCGATCGTCATCGCCTCCGTCTTTCCCAGCTTGTCCTGCATATCCGCCAGGGCCGTTGTCAGGGCAGAGGAGATCTTCCCGATTGAGGCCAACTGATCCTTCCAGGCGGCCTCCTTCGCGGGCTTGCCGCCGGAGTCGGAATAGAACGCGCTCAGGAGTTCCTGCTCTTGTTTAAGCCTCTGCGGCACGTTACCCTCGCCCTTGCACTCGTCAGCCGGTTTCAACGCCAGATTCGCTTGCTGGATGACGCCGGCAAGCTCCGTTGCGGCGCTGGCAAAGTCCTTTGACTTTAACTCCGACAAAACGGATGTGACTGCGGGCGGCAGCCCCACGATTTTGAAACTGTCCTTGGCCAGATCCTGCGAATCAAAGGCGGGAGTCGGCGGCGGAATCTCCTGCGTATAGTCGTTTGCCGTTTTGCGGATTGCGGACCAACCATCTAGTGTGGCCAGGTTTGCCTTCACTACCAGTTGGTTGTATTTCGTCACCTCGGCCTGCGCCTCGTTGACTTTTGCTGTCACAGCGTCGGTAAAGCTGTTCGCGGCTTTGATCTTGGTGTTGGCATCGTCGATTTGCGCATTAAACCTATCCGTGCATGTCTTGATCGATGCCGCCTTCAAAGATTTCTCCATCGACGGCTGTTCGACGGCCAACGAATACTGGTCAGCGACGGCTTTCTTTGCGATAGAGGCCGGTAGAGCAGACGCCTCGGCCCCGCTTCCTGTGTCCTGCTTTCCTGCCCCGCCGGGTATTGTAATCCCAATGAAACTAGCAATGCCCGAAGCTGTTGGCTCGGCCGTTGGCGTGTCCTGGAAGCCGAGCGTGCAGCTTTGAGTCAGTGGATTGACGCCAAGCACCACAAAGCTGACCGAATCCTTGCGAAAGTTGGGCAAGCTCGATGGAATCCCGGCTTGGCAATTGCCCTCCCGTGAAACGTAATAAGGCTGCTCCGGATGGTCCATCTTCACCACCACTACCGCAGTCTTCTTACCATCTGTAGATGCATCCCTGAGCGCCTGGACCGCCTTGTCTTTACAAGGCGAGTCCGCGGGCTCCGCAGCCGCTAACCCCATGGAGAACGACCCAAGCAGCACGGCTTGGGCTAAGGCTAGATGTTTCATTTTCAAGGACCTCCTTAGTTCTTGTTGTGAGGGTCAGAGGGATTGAGGGCGAGAGAGGGATGTCTCGCCGAAGTCTTAGATGAGTTGTCCAAAGGTAGAAAGCCAGTATAAGGAAGTGAATGGTTGGAGTGTAGCTTGAAGCTTGCACCGAGCCAAGAGAAGAATACGCATGTTTATGGAAGCGTAAGGTTACGGAAGCGATAGTAACTTTAGTAACGCAACAACACAAATACTGACACAAAGCGGCCCCCACGCTAAATCGCGTGGGGCCGCTCCGGTGTTTCAGCTTTCCGCTTTACTGAACAGGAATTAGTTGTTTTCCTTGGCATCGAGGGCTTCAAT
>CAVZNE010000032.1:0-5387 GCA_963776445.1 Terriglobales bacterium | reverse complement strand
TTACAGTGCAAGCTCCGCAGTCACCAAGACCACACCCGTGTTTTGTGCCGGTTAACCCAAGATCTTCCCTTAGAAATTGGAGCAGGTACGATTCGGCTCCACCGCCGCGTCCACTGGCTGGCCATTTACTGTCAGTTGAATAAAGCTCTTCATCTTGCCTCTCCCCAAGAATTTAGATTAAGCGTCCCCGATGACTTACGGTTTCCACGACCTAGCCAATTCCAGGGCGGATCGCAGCGCCCGTTTTGTCAGCACCTCGATCATCATGCAACGGTACTCCATAGTGCCGCGATAACAAGACGACGGTTCCAGTAGTTAACATAAAACGCAGCGGGCGGAAGCGCTTGTGGCTGGACCGGTTTCTTATGGTGATGCCCGCAGCCGGTAGCAGCCACCAGCAGCAGCGCCAACCCCGCCAGGGCAGGCGCGCGCCGGGCTATCCGCAAATGAAAGTCTTCGTCCATCAGGAGTGCTGATCCTTTGACGAGTTGGGAGGCGCATTGGGAGCCGGGTCGGAGGGGGGAGCAGGAGATTGGCCGTGCGGCATGCGCGACTGCTCGAAGCGGTCGGCCAGGTCGCGCAGCGTATCGGCCACCGTGCGCAGAGCCGAAATCGACTCCTTGCGGACCTGGGGAACGACAGCATCGTTCACAAAGGCGATGGTGTGGCGCAGTTCCATCTGAATCAGTTCCACGGCCTCTTCAATGCGCCGGCCCACGCCGCCGTACCCGGGCCCCGGAGGGGGATATGCGCTCATGGCAAGTAACCTCCTGAAAGTAACGCTTTGGCAAGGTACCTCTCCCTCAGTCTGCGGGGTGCGGTCCGGTGCGTCAATGGAGGAAGACGCGAATGTGCCGCATTCGTCAACATGGAGATGCAGTTCCCGGTGGCCTAAGCCATATCAGTTTGTTATGGTCACGGGTTACCTTCCTTTGAAGATTCGCGTCGAAGTTTAGAGTGGACATTCCTGCAGGACGGTCTCTGAAAGCGCCGGTTCGCATGGGCGGCTCCGGGAATGAGGTCGCCAAGAACTGCCAGCCCCCTGGAAAGCGAGCCGGCATAGCCAGAACCAGCGAGGGTGCGGCAGTGCGCAGCGGTTCAACGAACAGCCGAAGAAGATGCCCTGGCAGCCTCCTCCGGCTACCGCAAGGATTCTCTGTGCTGTTGCTGGCGACACTTCTCGTCTTGGGAAGCACAGCGCGTGCAGAACAAGCAGTAAGCGCTCCGGCTGACCTGCCCGAAGCGCCTCAGCCGCAAACGGCGGCGCAGGCCGCAGCGCCTTGCTCGGCCGTGAGCGGCGCGCAACCCGCGGCGGCGGTTCCCGGCAAAGCGGCGGAACAGGCCGATTCCCAAACCAGCACCCAACCCGCCCCAGCGCCGTGCCCGCCCCGGCAGACCTCCATCTACTGGTTTTCCCGCTTCCTGACCGGGCCGGCGGTGAAGCCGCTCACCCCCAAAGAAAAGGCCAGGCTGGCAATGCGCAACGTGCTGGACCCTTTCAACGGCCTCACCATTCTGGCCGAAGCGGGCATCGCCGTGGGCGCAGACGCGCACTCCGTTTACGGGCCCGGCATGGCCGGCTACGGGCGCTACGTGGGCGTCAGCTTTACCCAGGATTTGACCGGCGAATTCATCTGCACCTTTCTCATCCCCTCCATCGTTCACCAGGACCCGCACTACCATCGCATGCCCCTCGCCTCCATTCCGCGCCGGGCGCGCCACGCCATCACTCAAGTTTTATGGACCCAGGGCGACAACGGCCGGGGCATGGTGAACTACGCCGACCTGGTGGGCGCGGCCGCCAGCGACGAAATCAACAACCTTTATGTGCCGAACCGGGAGACCAACCTGCCGGCCACTGCGGCGCGCTGGGGCATCGGCCTGGCCTCGGCACCCATTGATAACTTCGTCTCCGAGTTCCTGCCCGACGTCGCCCGCCACATCCACGTCCAGGTGGTGGTCATCCAGCGCATCATCAATCAGGTGGCCAAGACCGACGGGCCGAGTCAGCCATAAGTCCGGCGAGCAGCAACGAAGCCGCGGAGCAACAGGGAGATGCCTTGCGCGTCCGTTCCCTGCCCCGCCGCCCCCAACCGTTCGCCCCGCCTTGGCAACCATTCAGCCGACGTTTTCGCCATTCGCTGCACAGTCTTTGGCTTGACCGGCGACCGCCCGTACTCTAGGACTGGAATTTCAGCGTCTGTAATTCCCTGACTTTTCGGGAGTTGCGCGCTGCGCCGGGCGAGCCTGAACCGCCGGCCAACCCAGTTCACCTCAAGGAGATCGCAACACAATGTCAAAAACGATGAAATACGCCGAGAAGGCCGTCGTCTACGCAGCCAAGGGCGCATGGGTTGTCTTTGAGAAGCTGAATCGCATCAGCCCCAACCCCTCGTTCACGCCCAAGTGGAGCGAAAAGCCCCTGCTCAAGAGCTGGCAGAAGGAAAAGCCCCCGCTCGGCTGGCCCCGCACCACGGACTCCCTTTGTCCCAAGTGCGTGCCTGAGATTCGCCAGCAAATCCTGGACGGCAAGCTGCCTCAGGAAGTCCTGCTCAACGAGAAGGTGGGCGAAATCAAGGCCCAGATCATCGAGCGCGACGGCAAAATCCTCATGGTCAAGGACTGCCCCAAGCACGGCCATTTTGAAGACCTGATGTCCATCGACCCGGCCTTCACCCAGCACCTGCAAGACAACTTCCCCGGCCGCGACATCCGCGCCCACGGCGCAGGCGCTGAAAAGCTCCACAACCACGGCACCTCCACCATGACCCACGGACGCGGCGCGGTGCTCACCATCGATCTCACCAACCGCTGCAACATGATGTGCGATCCCTGCTTCATGGATGCCAATCAGGTCGGCTTCGTCCACGAGCTGACGTGGGACGAGATCAAGACCATGCTCGACAACGCCATCACCATGAAGCCCAAGCGGCAGATGAGCGTCCAGTTCTCCGGCGGCGAGCCCACCCTTTCGCCCTACTTCCTCGACGCCATCGCCTACGCCCGCAAGGTGGGCTTCAACAGTGTGCAGGCAGCCTCCAACGGCATCGAGTTCGCCAAGAGCAAGGAACTCTGCCGCGCCGCCGCCGAAGCCGGTCTCCGCTACGTTTATTTGCAATTTGACGGCATCGGCAACGCAGCCAACAGTCACCGCAAGGTCGGCAACCTGTTTGACGTCAAGCTCCAGGCCATCAACAACCTGCACGACGCCGGCGTCGACATCGTCCCGGTCACCTGCATCATCAATGGCATCAACAACGAGCAGGTCGGCCACATCATCCGCTTCGCCCTCGACAACCCCAAGACCATCAGCTTCCTCAGCTTCCAGCCGGTCAGCTTTACCGGCCGCGACGAGGACATCACCGACGAGCGCCGCCTCGCCCAGCGCTACACCCTCAGCCACATGGCCCACGACATCAAGAACCAGATGGGCTTTGGCGAACCCAACCGCGACTGGTTCCCCATCAGCTTCATGAGCACCTTCACCGACTGGGCCGACCTCATTCACGGACCCGGCGCAGAGTGGGGCCAGCTCAGCTGCGGATGCCACCCCGACTGCGGCATCGGCATGGCGCTGATGATCGACAAGGAAACCAAGGAAGCCGCCCCGGTCACCGCGTTCCTGAACATGGACCAGGTCTCAAAGGACGTGGCCAAGGTCAACGACGCAGCCCGCGGCAAGTTCCTCTCCATCGTCGGCTTTGCCCTGGCCCTGATGCGCAACTATGATCCCTTCCAGGCGCCCACCCACTTCCGCATCGTCGACATGATGAAGAAGATGGACAAGACCTTCGGCGCCAGCGGCAAGAACTACGGCTCGGTCAAGGGCGACCGCACCATGGATGACATCAAGAAGCGCCGCGCCGACCGCTGGAACTTCCTGTTCATCGCAGGCATGTGGTTCCAGGATCTCTTCAACTACGACTTCCGCCGCACCGAGCAGTGCATCATCCCCTATGCCACGCAGGAAGGCGAAATCAGCTTCTGCGCCTATAACACCGGCATCGGATGGCGCAACATCATCGAGAAGATGCACATGACGGCCACCCTGACCAAGTGGTACGAGGAGCACGGCCGCCACGAAATCTTCGCCGGCGGCAAGAAGGTCAACATGGGCGAGGAGCACAACAAGCTCGTGTTGAACATGACCGACGTCAACGCCGAGGCCAACCACACGCTCGACGACCTGGGCATCGCCAAAAACTCCCGCGAAGAGAAGATGCGCGCCCGCGAAACCAAGCTGAAGCAGGACGCGGAAAACATCCACATGGCCAAACTCTATCGCGAGCATGTCCTGGGCGAAAAGCCGGTCGAGGGCTTGGTCAGCCTTGACTCCATCGCCCCCGCCAAGCCCGTCGAGCAGCAGGAACCCGTCGCCGGAGACTGATTCACTTACCTTGGTTCTCAACACAGCAAGGCCGCTCCCTCGGGAGCGGCCTTGCTGCGTTTGAGATACCGAATTCTCCGCCAAAAAGAAATACGTAGTGACATCGGTATAAGCATTCCTTATGATTCCCCTGTCCAATCGATCAGAATCTCGAACGTCCGGAGATTTGTGTGGCTGCAGAGGAAAATCGCGAAGGCTTTTTAGATAAGTACATATTCAATATCGCGGGGGCGATCGCCCTCGTGCTCGCCGTGGTTCTATATCCCTCCGCCTGGTTCCTTTTGAAGACACTGACCGGCCAGGAATTGCCCGGCAAGCCCGTCCTCTCAGTCCAGAACCTGATTGCTACTGCCGTAATGCTTTTTACGGTTGGGCTAGCGTGGCTCCTGTACAAGCGGAAGTCATTGCAATCCAGAACTGATTCAAGGGAATTAGGCATCAGAGCTAGGGCTCTCAAACGCCTTGAATCCGGCTGGATTAGCCTCTTCCTTGAGCCCTCGATCGAGGGAAATGCGCCAATGTGCTTACCCCTCAGGTTCACCCCTACTCGAGTGGAGCATCCTGGAATTGAAGAGGCTGCTTCAATCCTGGAGGAATGCGACAGGGAATTAGAGCCCAAAACCTCAATTAACAAGGTATTCGACGAATCCGGACATTCTCTCCTCGTGCTGGGTCAGCCCGGCTCCGGTAAGACCACCCTGCTCCTCCAACTCTCCAAGCACCTTCATGGTCTGGCCGCAGCAGACCCATCGCAGCCCATCCCGGTATTCTTGCGCCTTGCAAGCTGGAATCGATGGTGGGGCGTTCTGAGTGGCGAGCACGCATTCGAGCGCTGGCTCGTTCATCAAATGAAACTAAGCTACTTTATTGACAAAAACTTCGGACGAGAATGGCTTCGTACTGGGAAGGTAATCCTTCTTCTCGATGGTCTCGACGAAGTAGCAACTGATAAAGCGCGTCGGAGTTGCCATAATGCCATCCACGGATTGACCACAAGGCT
>CAVZNE010000031.1:0-4293 GCA_963776445.1 Terriglobales bacterium | reverse complement strand
CAGATGCCGCCCGAGAAGCCTTGTGCGCTGTATCGGAAAATTTCTCGCCCGTTCCTTCAAATATTGACTGTGTCATGATCGTTTTACCTCTCTCGTCTCCGAGTGTGGTGCTGATCGTTAGTGGGTTCCGCTTGATCCTGTTGATCGAGAGTCGCAATGTTTCGTCACGCCCGGCTCTCCGGTTTCCAATGTGAGACTGATGCTACACACAGGTTCGCGCTCAAAACGGTCAATTGCGACCATGCCTTCAAAGCCGCAAATTCTTCCCCTGATCCGTGACGGCCCGCGGTGGGCGCCACTGCATTGATCTTCTTCCATTTCTTTCCACAACAATGTGAATCGCGGCTCATGGAGTGGCGCAGTTGCGGCGAACCTCCACATGCACGGCAGGGGGCCCGTGGACCAAATCCTCAAAAATAGATACGAACTCGGTCTGTCCTCCCATTGTGCCCAATCCGCGCCCAACCCACATCCCTGAATCAGGCCCATTTGCTGGCCTTGGCAGAGGCGCCACAGGCGTTCGCGGCGGGCAGAGAGTAGTCTGGAAATTCAGCAAGGGTCACGTCCCAGGGAAAGAAGTTCGCCATGAATCTGATGATTGTAGAGAGCCCCAACAAGGTAAAAAAGATCAAGACTTTGCTCGGGCCGGGATGGGATGTTGCCGCCAGTGTGGGCCATGTGCGGGATTTGCCGCAGAAAACGCTGGGCGTGAGCGCGCCGGGCTACCAGCTTCAATATGAGTTCACCGAGCGCGGCAAGGGCGTGGTCGACGGACTCAAATCCCGCGCCAGCAAGGCCGAAGCGGTTTACCTGGCCACCGATCCCGATCGCGAAGGCGAGGCAATTGCCTGGCACCTGAAAGAATCCCTGCAACTGAAGCAATATCAGCGCGTCACCTTTGACGCCATCACCGAGGCCGTTGTGCAAAAGGCGCTGAAACAGCCGCGGCAGTTGGACATGAACCTGGTCCACGCGCAGGAGGCGCGGCGCGGCGCGGACCGCCTTGTGGGCTACAAGGTTTCGCCCGCGCTTTCGCGTCAAAGCGGCATTGCCCGCATGAGCGCGGGCCGCGTGCAAACCGTCGCGGTCCGCCTGGTGGTGGAGCGGCAGCGCGAGATTCAGAACTTCAAGACGACCAAGCACTTTGGCGCCGAGGCCATCTTCGAGGATGGAAAATGGACGGCGCAGTGGGACACGTCTCCCTTTCTGAAAAAGGGCGAAAAGTACATCCTGGACTCCGCACTGGCCGAGCAAGCCGCCCAGTGCCGCGCCTTCAAAGTAGTGAAAGCGGCAACCAAGCAGGCCAAGCAAGCGCCGCCCGCCCCGTTCACCACGTCAACGCTGCTGCAGGCGGCCAGCGTCACGCTGGGATACAAGCCCGACCAGGCCGCGCAACTGGCGCAAAAGCTGTTCGAACAGGGTCTGATCACCTATCACCGCACCGACAGCCAGAACTTTTCCGCCGAGGCGCTGACCGAGATTCGCGCCTTTGCCCAGGCCAACAATCTTCCCCTTCCGGCCAAGGCGCGCACCTTCAAGTCCAAGGCCAGCGCGCAGGAAGCGCACGAGGCCATCCGGCCCACGCATCTGGAAGCGCGCTCAGCCGGCGAAACCGAGGCCGAGCGCAAGCTCTACGCGCTCATCTGGAACCGGGCCGTTGCCTCGCAGTTGGCCGATGCCGAATACAGCGTGAACACGCTGCGCCTGGAGTCGGAGCAGGGAGAACAGAAGTTCTTCTTCAAGAGCACCGGGCGAACGCTGGTGGTTCCCGGCTGGCGCGGCCTCACCGCCCAGGACGCAGCCGAAGACGCGGACGAGCACGTCGAGGGCAAGGAGGACGACAACGGCAAGGTACCAGCGCTCGCTGTCGGCACTGAGCTGGAATCGACCAGCACGCGCCTGCTGAACAAACAGACCAAACCGCCCAACGGCTACACGCAGGCCAGCCTGATCAAGAAGCTGGAAAGCGAAGGCATCGGACGGCCGTCCACCTATCCCGCCATTCTGAAAAACGTCATCACGCGCGGCTACCTGACCGAGGGCAAGAAGATTCTGTTCGCCTCCGATCTTGCCATGCTGCTGATTGACTCGCTCACCGGCAAATTCAAGTTTGTGGAGTACGACTACACCCGCTCGCTGGAGCAGGAGCTGGACGATATTGCCAGCGGCAAGGCTCTTTACCTGACCGTGGTTTCCGCTCTGGACGCGCAACTGAATACGGAGTTGAGAGAATTCCACATTGAGCGTTCGGCGCTGGCCGGTCCTCTGCCCGAACCCGGCTCGCAAC
Organism: Terriglobales bacterium; assembly: GCA_963776445.1. Lineage (GTDB taxonomy): Bacteria > Acidobacteriota > Terriglobia > Terriglobales > Acidobacteriaceae > Telmatobacter. The sequence continues at coordinate 2,006 of CAVZNE010000031.1, read as the reverse complement.
AGGCTGGCCCGCCTCCGGATGCGAACCGGACGGGGATTCCCTGCCCCAAGTGCAAGATCGGACGCCTGCGCCGGCCGGAAGGCAGAGACTTCTTCGGCTGTGATCAGTTCCGTCAGGGATGCACCTTCATCGTCGGGGCAACCGTAGCCAAAAAGCAGCTCACCGACAAGCAGATCGAGACCCTGTGCGCGAAGGGAAAGACCGAACTGCTGAAAGGCTTCACAAGCAAATTGGGCAGGCCCTTCGATGCCTATCTGGTTTGCAGCGAGGCCACGGAATGGAAGACCAAATTCCAGTTCGAGTCCAGGTAGGCTGTCAGCAAGTACCCGCTGCCCCGTCTGAACACTTGAAGGAGGAGGGCGTGCGAGTCAGCCCTGCGCAACACTAGCAAACGTTTACCCGTTTACGGAATCGGGTTGTTTTCGATAGCATGTCCTCTTATGCATAAACGATATTTTGCTCTCGCCCTACTTTTTGCACTCGCGCCGTCGGCCAATGTGATTGCCCAGGAGCCCCATGCCCTGCCATTGACCGGGGATTACCCCGGTACGCACGACCCCTCCATCGGCAGGGAAGGCAACAGCTATTACGTGTATGCCACCGGACTGGCGCCGGATGGAGGGCAGTTCGCCGTCCGCTGCTCAAGCAATTTGACCGCCTGGAAGCAGTGCGGCCATGTCCTGGACGGCATTCCCGCCTGGATTCAGCAGGCCAGCCCCGGCACCAAGGAGCTTTGGGCGCCGGATATCTCCTACTTCAACGGGAAATACCACATGTACTATGCCTACTCCCGGTTTGGCGTGAACACTTCGGGGATCGCGCTGGCCACCAATGAGACGTTGGACCCCAAGAGCCCGAAGTATCACTGGAAGGACGAAGGGCTGGTGCTGCGTTCGACGGCCGAGGACGATTTCAATGCGATCGATCCGAATATCGTGCTCGACGAAAAAGGGCAGCCCTGGCTAACCCTGGGCAGCTTCTGGTCGGGCATCAAGATGCGCAGGATCGACTGGACGACCGGAAAGTTGTCAGCCACGGACGCGCGCACCTACCCCTTGGCCAGCCGCAAACCGCCTGCGCAGCCAGAACCGCCAAGACCCGGGCTGCCGCCGGACTGGCATGCGGTTGAAGCGCCTTTCATTGTTCATCACGACAATTTTTACTACCTCTTTGTTTCCTTCGATCTATGCTGCCGGGGGTTGAAGAGCACCTACCGGACAATGGTTGGGCGCTCGAAGCAGGTGACCGGCCCCTATGTTGACCGCGAGGGCGCTCCCATGCTGCAAGGGGGCGGATCGCCGCTGCTGACAGCCAATCAGCGCTGGCTGGGACCGGGTGGAGAATCTGTCCTGCAGCGACCTGAGGGCGACATCATTGTTTTCCACGCCTACGATGCGCTCAGTGGCAAGCCGGCGCTGCAAATCTCCACCTTGACCTGGAAAGACGGCTGGCCGCATGCAGCCCTGGCAACCACCGGACAGGCGAAATAGCGCCAGGTCCGAGCGCCACCTTGGCGGCATCTTCTTTGTGCGCCGGGTGGGACGAAAGAAAATGCAGACCCTTCAGGTCTCCAACTTGCATAGCCTTTTTTGCGTTTGTTGCAGGAATTTGCTGCACTCCTGACTCAAAAAAACTGCGCAGCTACCCATCCTTCACGAATGAGCAGCCGCGCAGGAGGAGTGAACTCTTAATCGTTGGCGCCGGCCTTGTCGGTTTCCACTTCGCGCTCTTCGAGATGGTCGTACCAGGTGAACTTCAGAATGGCCGAAGTTCCCAGAGTGACTGCCAAGGCCATGGCCGCACGCTGGTACTCCTGGATCACGACGTAGAGCGGCAGGGCCACCAGGCTGATCTGCCAGGTGATGCCCACCACGATGTTGAACATGTCGCGCACAAAGTCCTTGTTGCGCTTGAAGCTCGGGTCCTCGGCAAGCACCTTCTCGAGAATCGGACCCCAGAAGCCCCATGGCCGCACGCGGCGATAGAAGTCTATGAGCACGGCGTCG
>CAVZNE010000030.1:0-10616 GCA_963776445.1 Terriglobales bacterium | reverse complement strand
TCAAAGAGCCCCGGAAGCGGCTTCCGGCAGTTGCATTCCCCTCTGTCGTGGGGGCAAAAATAAAAGCCGTCCACATGAGCGCCGCTGCGTGCCAACAGCTCCTGCAAAGCGGAGTGAAGGTCCAGCACAGCGGCAGCCGTGTAGAGTCCCAGAGAAATGCCGCGCTGATTCGAGACCACCACCACCCGCAGTCCTGCCTGGTTCAGCCGGGCAATCGCCTCCGCCACGCCGGGCAACAGTTGAAATTCGGCCCAGCAGGTAACGTAGCTGCCCTCCGGCAACTTTTCGTTGATGACCCCGTCGCGGTCCAGAAAAACGGTTCTCAATTTACGGGAAAGGAACGTATTGGCGGAGTCTTCCATCCCGCTATGATAACAACCGCCCAATGTGCGCCTCCTCCAGATGGGCGCGGGCCAGTCGAGCCGCCCAAACGGCGGGCAACGGCAGCCGGATACAATACGGGGATGGAGTTGCGCATTCAACGACCGGGGTTTGGCCCGGAAATCCCTATCCACCAGGCGGTCAGGCCGGCATGAAAAATTTCCTGCGCCTCATTCGCTACGGCCTCCCCTTCTGGTTCCAGTGGCTCCCCGGAGTCCTGTTCCTGGCTATGGTGGGCGTGCTCGACACCTTTCGCACCCTCCTCTTCCAGCCCATCTTCGACCAGGTTCTCAGGCCCGACGCGCCCGAAGGGCCCATCCTTCTCGGGCTCCCCAACTCCCCCTGGCACTTCGACCTGAGGCTCCTCGTTCCCCCGTTCCTGCACATGCACAACGCCTGGAACGTCGTGGCGTTTGCGCTGGTCATCGCTACGGTGCTCAAGGGCATCTGCGATTACCTGGGCACCTACCTGGTCAACTACGCCGGCTTCGGCATGATTACCGACCTGCGCAACAGTCTCTACGAAGCCACCCTGCGCCGCTCCTCCAGCTTCTTCCACAAGCACGCCACGGGAACCATCCTGTCCACGCTCATCAACGACGTGGACCGCGTGCAGAATGCGGTCAGCTCGGTCATCGGCGAGTTTCTGCAGCAGTTCTTCACCTTCGTCGTCGGACTGGTCTTCGTCATCCGCCTGGGCGGCCATCTCAGTTGGGCGCTGCTCCTGTTTGTCCCCGTGGTCATCACCTCCGCCCGCAAAATCGGCAGGGAAGTGCGCACCCGCACCCGAAGCGGTCAGGACAAACTCGCCGAAATCCAGAACATCCTGCACGAAACCGTCACCGGCAACCGCATCGTGAAGGCTTTCAGCACCGAGCTGTGGGAGGTTCTGCGCTTCCAGAAGGCGGCCAAGCGCCTGTTCCGCGCCAACCTGCGCAGCGTGCGCATTCAGTCCATCAGCTCGCCCCTGATGGATTCCGTGGGCGCCATCGCCATTGCCATGTTCCTGTTCATCGGACGCAATGAGATCATTCATGGCCACATGACCATGGGCATCTTCGGCGCATTCATCATCCTGCTCTTCAAGCTCTACGATCCGGTCCGCAAGTTCGCCTATTTCTACAACAGCTTCCAGCAAGCCATGGGCGCTTCCGCTTCGATCTTCGGATTCTTCGACACCAAGGACGACGTCAAGGAGCGGCCGCACGCGGTCGTTTTGAAGAAGTTCGCCAAGTCCATCGAGTTCCAGAACGTGGGCTTCTCCTACAGCACCGAAGAGGGCGAGCACCAGATTCTGCACCATATCGACCTGACCGTGCGTGCCGGCGAGATGCTGGCCCTGGTCGGTCCCAGCGGCGCGGGCAAATCGACCCTGGTCAATCTCATCCCGCGCTTCTTCGATGTCACCTCGGGCGCAATTCTCATCGACGGGTACGATCTGCGCTATCTCACGCTCGGCTCGCTGCGCCGCCAGGTTGCCCAGGTCTCGCAGGAAACCATCCTGTTCAACGACACGGTGCGCAACAACATCGCCTACGGCCAGCCGGAAGTGAATGCCGCCGTGGTGGAGCAGGCGGCCCGCGCCGCCTTGGCCCACGACTTCATCATGGGCATGCCCCAGGGCTACGACACGGTAATCGGCGAAAAAGGCTTCCGCCTCTCCGGCGGCGAACGCCAGCGCCTGGCCATCGCCCGCGCCATTCTCAAAAACTCGCCGATTCTCATCCTCGACGAAGCCACCTCCGCCCTGGACGCCGAGAGCGAATCGCTGGTGCAGGCCGCTCTGGCCAACCTCATGCAGGGCCGCACCGTGCTGGTCATCGCCCACCGCCTCGGCACCATCCGCCGCGCCAACCGCATCGCCGTTCTTGAAGATGGGCGCATCACCGCCATCGGTCCCCACGAGGAGCTGTTGAACATCTCGCCCACCTATCAGCGGCTCTATCAGTTGCAATTCATGGACGTCCCCGAACCTTTGGAGACCGATCCGCCCACGCCGGCCGCGCAGATAGCGCAACCGGCGCGCAGCAGCAAACGAGGAAAGTAGAAAAGCATGCCTATTTATTCCATGACCGGCTTTGCCCGCACCCAGGTGCGCGTGCACGACGAACTCAGCTATACGCTCAGCCTCAAGAGCGTGAACCACCGCTTTCTCGACGTGCAGTTGCGGCTGCCCAACGGACTGGACGCGCTGGAGACCGAGCTGCGCCGCGCGCTCAAAGAGCACCTGGTTCGCGGCCATGTGGAGCTGACCCTCTCCGTCGATCGCGGCGCACAGCAGAAGGCCGGCTTCAATCGAGAAGTGGTGGCCGGCTATCTGGCCGCCTTTTCCGCGGCGCGCAGGGAGTTCGAACTGGTGGGCGAGGCGGATCTGAACGGCATTCTCCATCTGCCCGGCGCACTGCAGGCCGACAACCGCGGCGACGAAGACCTGACCGCCCTGGCCGAGAGCGTGCAGCAGGAAATCGTGCCGCTGCTCGGCGAGTTGAAGGTCATGCGCGCGCGCGAAGGCGAGTCGCTTGCGGCTATTTTGAACGCTACCCTGGACCGGCTAGCCGAAGCGGTCGACGGCGTGGCCGAACTGCGGCCCGAAGTCGAGCAGCGCTATCAGGACCGGCTCACGCAGCGCCTGATTGCCGCCACCGGCCCGGAGTTCAACCGCCAGCGCCTGCTTGAGGAAGTGGCCGTGATGGTGGAACGCAGCGATATTGCCGAGGAACTGGCCCGCATGGTTACCCACATCGGGCACTTCCGCGAACTGCTCGCCGCGGGCGGCGAAGTGGGCAAGAAACTCGACTTCCTGCTCCAGGAGATGAACCGCGAGGCCAACACCCTGCTCTCCAAGACTGGAAGCGTGGGCGGCAAGGGAACCCGCATTACCGAACTGGGACTGGCCATGAAGTCGGAGATTGAAAAAGCCCGCGAACAGATTCAAAACGTGGAATAATGCACTCTCCTTCCGCTCTACGGGAGGAGAATTACCGGGAAGCAAGGCCGCAACGGCTTGAAGGGGAATCGAAACGTGGCAGGAATCTTATTTATTATTTCGGCGCCCTCGGGCTCGGGCAAAAGCACGCTGGTCAGCGAGTTGCGCAAGCAGGTCAAAGGAATCGAGTTTGCCGTCTCCTGGACCACCCGCGCCCCGCGCGGCTCGGAAGAGAACGGGCGCGAATACAACTTCACCACCCGCGAACAATTTCAGCGCATGATCGACGAAGGAGTTTTTCTGGAGCACGCCGAGGTCTTCGGCAACTTCTACGGCACCGCCCGCCACTCGCTGGAGGAGGCGCGCGCCGAGGGTTACGACCTGCTGCTCGACATTGACGTGCAGGGCGCTGCCCAGATTCGCGCCACCACGCCTGAGGCCGTCAGCATCTTCATCATGCCGCCCAATCCCAAAATCCTCCGCACCCGCTTGCGCAATCGCAGCCGCGCCGAGGGCGTCGTCAATGAAGAAGAAGTGCTACGCCGGCTCCGCGAGGCCAGCAAGGAGATTGAGAATTATCGCGAGTACGGCTATATTCTGGTCAACGATGTTCTCGACCGGGCGGTGGCGCAGTTAGAGGCCATTGTCTTGGCCGAGCGTTTTTTCCGCAACGGCGAAGTGATCGCATTTCGCTCGCGGCGCGTTCTGGAAGTTGCCGCAGGCTGCCTGCAGGCCAACTCGCAGGAGCGGCTCAAACCGGTGCTGGAGGCCTTTGGCATACTCGGCACGATAGGCCAGCAGGAACTGAATTTTGGCGAGGATTCTGATGACGATTGAAACCAGTTTCGACTCGAACTACAGAAAAGTGCTGGTCGCTGCCCGTCGCGCCCGTCAGTTGCAGAACGGCTCCGGCGCGCTGGTCACCAGCCAGTCCAACAAGCCCTGCCGCATCGCCCAGGAAGAGATCGACGCCGGCAAAATCGCCTACGTCAAAACAGAGACCCCGGTGGTCAAGCCCCTGGTCGGCGAGTCCGGCATCCCCATTCTCACCAGCTAGCTTCTCTGCCTCTTGAGCCACAAAAACGGGCGTCCCACCAGATTGGGCGCCCCACCTTCGCCGCTGCGCGTTTTGTGCGCAGCGGTTAAGGTGGGATATCTATACCAGGGTTCTATTTAGCTTTTTGTTTCTTATTGACGCCTTTTATAGCCTCTCGTCCAATCCCGTCAGAAAACCACGGGCCTTTCCCAGCCGCGGATGCGCCTCCCGTTCCGCCCCCGTGATCCACAATCGAAACGTTCTACAATCGAACTATGAGAGTAACGGTCGGGATTTCCGGCGGAATTGCCGCCTACAAGGCGGCAGAACTGGTGCGCGCCCTGCAACGACAGGCCCTTGAAGTCCACGTCGTCATGACCGATGCGGCCTGCAAGTTCGTCCAGCCGCTCACCTTCGCCGCCCTCACCGGCCACAAGGTCATCACCGGCCTGTGGGACGACACCGGTTCCGGCGCCAGCTCCTACGATGCCTCCGACGGCCAGAGCGGCATTGAACACATCGCCGAGGCGCAGTGGGCCGACGCGCTGATTGTGGCCCCGGCCACCGCCAACATCCTGGCCAAGTTTGCCCACGGCATCGCCGACGACTTCCTCTCCACCCTGTATCTGGCCACCCAGGCCCCGGTGCTGGTGGCTCCCGCCATGAACTCGAATATGTGGGACCACCCGGCCACCCAGGCCAATCTGGAGATCCTGCGCCAGCGCGGCGTGCGCGTCGTGGAGCCGGGCTCGGGCGCGCTGGCCTGCGGCACGGTGGGCGTGGGGCGCATGGCCGAGCCGGATGCCATCGCCAAAACCGTTCTCGATGTTCTGGGCCGACGCCACGATCTGGCCGGCGAAGTCCTGCTGGTCACCGCCGGAGGCACCCGCGAGGCTTTGGACCCGGTCCGCTTCCTGGGCAACCGCTCCAGCGGCAAGATGGGCTACGCCCTGGCCGAGGCCGCGCAGAGCCGCGGAGCCAAAGTCATCCTCATCAGCGGGCCGTCAGCGCTGCATCCGCCCTCGCACTGCGAACTGATCAAGGTCACCACCGCCGAGCAGATGCGCGAGGCTGTTCTGGACCGCATGACCGGGAGCACTCTGATCGTCAAAGCTGCCGCCGTGGCCGACTACCGCCCCGTGCTGGTCGCCGAACAGAAGATGAAGCGCACGGGGCCCATCTCGCTGGAGCTTTTGCCGACGGAAGACATTCTGGCCGAAGTGGTGCGTCACCGCCGTCCGGGGCAGCTGATTGTGGGTTTTGCCGCGGAGACCGAGAACCGCATGGAGAACGGCCGCGCCAAGCTGCTGCGCAAGGGCGCGGACGCCATCGTGGTCAACGACGTCTCCGGCGAGGGCGTCGGCTTTGACGCCGACGTGAACGCGGCCACCTTCCTCACCCTCACCACCTCCATTGAAATGCCCGTGATGCCCAAGCGCGAGCTGGCCGACCGCATTCTGGACGAGATTCTGACCCTGCGCCGGCCGCAGTCGGTGGTTGTGGAACTGGATGAACATGTGGACCTGAAAACGCGGCAGGACCGGGTGCGGAGCGAAGCCGTTCCGCCTGCCCGCCGTGAACTTATCGTGGAGACCTAGACTTGGCGCGACCGATCGACTCCACGACTCGCGATGCCTTGCTGGCGCGCATCCGCTTCTACCGCGATCTGGGCATGACGGAGTTTTACCGCCGCCCGGTCAGCGAGGAGCTGCTGGCCCAACTGGCCGCCGAGCCGGTCGCTCCACCGTCTGTTCTTCAACAGAATCTGGGTGCCCCTGGTCTCGCTTCTGAGACCAGGGAGACCAACCAACCGCCCTTAACGCAAAGCCAAGAAAACCACGAATCTCAACCGCCGTCCGACTACCAGCCCTACGACTCCCAGGAGGATCACGCCATTCCGCCGCGCAAGCCCATCCAAGCCGCTCCACAGATTGGCGTTGAAGTTCCTGCCGCCCAGCGCGCCGCCGCCCTTGAACTCATCCGCGAAGAGATTGGCGACTGCACCCGCTGCGCGCTCCACACCGGCCGCCACAAGCTCGTTTTTGGCGACGGCGATGCGGCGGCGCGCCTGCTGTTTGTGGGCGAGGGGCCGGGGGCGGACGAGGACGCGCAGGGCATTCCTTTTGTTGGCAAGGCCGGGCAACTGCTCAACAACATGATCAACGCCATGGGGTTGAAGCGGGAGCAGGTCTACATTGCCAACGTGGTCAAGTGCCGCCCGCCGGCCAACCGCACGCCGGAGCCGGACGAAGGCAACACCTGCTCGCCGTTCCTGTTCCGCCAGATCGACGTGGTGCGGCCGGAGGTGATTGTGGCGCTGGGAGCTACGGCGGCCACCTATCTGCTGGGCGTGCGGCAGCCGCTGGCCGGGCTGCGCGGACGGGTGCATGCCTTTCGCGGCAGCAAGCTGATCATCACCTACCATCCGGCTTACCTGCTGCGCGACCCGCGCCAGAAGAAGGAAGCCTGGGCCGATTTGCAGATCGCCATGCGCGAATTGGGACTAAAACCGCCTCAAAAAGGGTAAAAACAGCCTCAAAAGAAGCAAAAATGGAGCAAAAAGGAAACAAAAAAGAGGCAAATTGGAGCAAAAAGGAAGCAAAAACAGCGTGAAATCGCGTGTTTTTCGCGCTTTTTGTGCGTTTTTTAGCGTTTTTTGAAGCTGTGTTTCTGTGGCGGGCGATGACGCAATCTGCTGATTACAGGACAACTTACAAGAGACTACGAGACCTTTATCGAATTTGAAAATGGGGAGGGGGTACCCTTTCCGCCCTGATGGGAGATTTGCGCTCTTCCTCTTATTGCTGTTGTGCGGGAGCGGGCGGTTATTTTCCGCCCCAATTTTAAAAAATATTATAAGATTTTCGGAAAATCCGACGATATAGCGTATATTGCTTTCTAAGCCTTCTGTGTGAGGGGTGCTCTCTGTGTGGACTCACGTGTTCGGCCTTTTCGGAGAATTTCTGAATTTTTTGGGGGCTGTAGTTTTGGCATGCGATGTATTTATGCGCCAAAAAGAGCACATCCTTAAGGAAGATCTTGATCGACTGGCGTCTCTTGAGAAATCAAACAATCTCAATTCAACGACATACAAGGGGTTCTTCCTCTCTTCTGATGATTTTAGCCAGAAGGTCCTACATCGCCGCTCAGCCTTAACAGCGTATTGCGGCATTGCACTTCTAGCTTTTGGGTTCCTACTCCTTGTGGCGTATCACGGCATACTGATGTGGTACGCGAATCAAAAATGAAACCTCAGCGTTCAAATAAGCGTCAAATAGGTGTTGCTTTTCCGATAATCGGAAATTGAACGTGAGTGTTGCTTTTCCGATAATCGGAATCTGAACACTCTCCCGGAGGAACTTCAATGAAGAGTTTTTTCAAATCCGTTAAGCGCGGTTGCGCTTCTAGGCCCACCATCACAAAGATCACCGGGAAGTTCCAGATAACCATTCCTCCTGAAATTCGCGAAATCTACGAACTCAAGGAAGGAGATTTATTTGAGTGGGATTTCAATCCTCAAACATCTCAATTGGTGCTTTTGCCTAAGCGCGCGCAGTTGATCACTCCGCAAGTTGAAAAAGAAATTAGCGAAGTCAGGGCGCATCGAGCCAAAGTTGAAGGAAGGCAAGCTGAGATTCCTGTCAAGGCAGTAGCGGCGTACTGATCGATCTGCGGACGATACGCCTGAGGAATTTTTGTGCGCGAGGGTACTATCAAGGCGCCTTTGTCTTTTGTTCCAACGCCAAACCCGAGAATAGATAATCCTCCGGCTTGACCGGAGGATTATTTATTTTCAACGTTCCCTTCGCAAAGCTGTTATATTACTGTCCACATATGAGCCAGCACTATATAGAACTCGCTGATTCCTACGTACGCAACTTCTGCCGTCTCGACCCTTGCGTTCAGGCGGAAATACATGCCATTCATGAAGAACTGGCGCGCGACCCATATTTCATGCCTGATGGCGATAAATACTTGGTCGACGAGAAGCACAAGAGTGAGCGTGTCGTTGTCTGTCAGCATGTCAGCGGCTGGGATGGTTGGCAGATGGTATGGTTTTTCGAATATTCTGATGTTATGCCGTCTACTCCAGAGAATATTGTATTAATGTTGCATTATCAACCATTTAAGACGATCAAGCCTGTCAGGCGTTAGCCTCTGTTGAGTTACTTTCCTTAATAGGATTTCTCTTCGGGCGAGATGTTCATAATTGCCAGGCAGAGCGGTAACCGCTCCTCAAGTTGGAGTAGGAATCTATGTGCCGAACCCATATCTCGGTTCTGAGGCCTGGCCCCGTTTGTTCCCCCTACTTCCACTCGCGCCAGAGGGCTACGCCGCCCAGGAGACCGGTTTCGTTGGGGACGATGCGGACGTTGGGGCCGGGGTCGAAGTCGATCTTCTTGGTGTTGCCGCCGCCGATGTAGAGGTGGTCCCAGTTGAAGGTGGCCAGGGTCTGGGCGATGGCGGCTTGGAGGAGCTTGTTCCAGTCCTTCTTGCCGTACTTGTCGAGGCCGCGGCGGCCCAGGTAGTCCTCGTAGGTGAGGCCCTTTTTGCGCCAGGGATGGTGGCCCAGCTCCAGGCCGGGACAGAGGCGGCCGTCGGTGAACAGGGCCGAACCCATGCCGGTGCCCAGGGTCAGGGTCAGCTCCACGCCGTCGCCCTGGATGGCTCCGTAGCCCTGCACGGCGGCGTCGTTGGCCACCTTGACAGGCTTCTGCCAGCGCAGGGCCACTTCGTCTTGCAGCGGGAAGCCCGCCCAGGAGGGATGCAGGTTGAACGCTCCCAGGGTGACGCCGCGCTTGATGACGCCGGGAAAGCCGATGGAGACCCGGTCGAAGTTGGGCAGCAGCTTGCGCAGCGCGTCCAGCCCGGCCAGCACCAGGTCGGGCGTGGGTACCGCAGGAGTGATGACGCGCTGGCGCTCGCTGACCGGCTTGCCGGCGGGGTCGAGCAGCATGGCTTTGAGGCCCGAGCCGCCAATGTCGATGGACAGGGTAATGGGCGACGGCGGTACGGGCCAAACGGTGGCGGTCGAGGCGCTGGAAGAAGCGCCGGTTGCGGGAGCGACGGACTTGGCGGCTTTGGGGGGCATCGCAATGAATTGTACTGCCAGAGGCCCCGATTATGAATGTGCGGTAAACGGATATTTGCCGGGCCACGCGCCGGGGTCGCCCAATCCCCTAAACTGATGCTTGCCCCCGATGCCTGCCTATTGCGAAGTCGCGTTGCCTGTGCCGCTGGACCGCAAATGTTACTGAGGTTCGAACCGCGCGTGCTCGCCAAGTAGGGCGTGCGACGCATCAGATCGGCGTATACGGCATGGATTTCGAGCGCTCGGTTGAGGTTCTCCCGCGTCAATCGGCCCCAGCCGAGCGAGGCGCCATTCAGACCGTTGGTGTATTCCAACAGGAGGTTCTCGCTAAATGTCGAACCGGTGGCAAAAGGCCCGGTCAGCTCCACCGTTTTGCCCTTGAGCGCTACGCCGATGGCAGTTGGGTCCTCCGCCTTGCCTTTGAGAATTGACCGCAGCGTTTCGAAGGCCGTGCGGTGTTCAGCGAGAAGTGCTTGCGGATCGGCGCCTAGCCGTTGGCGCACCGCTGCGAGCATTAGCTCGGGGTCGGGAAGGCCGACGCCGGAAAAGAGCTGATCTGACTCACCCGCCGGCTGCGAGTGGACCTCGATTCCGCAGCCGGGCAGCAGAGATTCCCCGAAGGCACGGCCGGTTTCGACGGTACGCTGATCCCTGTCGGCCCGGATGTAGATGCGGCCCGCGTCCTGGCATCCTTGGGTGCCCAACAGGTGCTCGCCTGCGAGCCACTCGCGGTAGTACGAGCCCATAAGCTCTATCAGCCTCCGCCCGTGCGGCGTGAGATTGCCGGGCGGAACGTCCCATTCGGGCCAGGGCTCTGCCGAGTATTGGTTGAGACGCGAGTTCTCCCAAGTGGGCGACCGCACCCCGTGCCGGCTCACGATCACAACATAAGTAAGGCGTGGCGTGGCGGCCAACGGCCAAGCCGCAGTCAGCGTCCAAAGTACGATTGCGAGGAGCCTGTTATTTTTCACGATTGAAGTTGTATCGGAATCCGCCGGCATAGTCGGTCTTGTAAAACTCGCGTTGATTGACGAAGATCGGGCTGCCCTGATAATACCCGAATACCTCGTTGGTGAGGTTCAAGCCGTAGACCACCGTGGAGAGTCCCTTGCCGATCCGGAAGCTGGCCTGGGCGTCGAGTTGTAAGTGAGGCAGAGTGTAAATGTCGCCGCTGGGACCGA
>CAVZNE010000029.1:0-9506 GCA_963776445.1 Terriglobales bacterium | reverse complement strand
ATCCACCACGCCCTGATTGCTCACCAGATTCATTAAGACAATTCCCGACAGCCGCACCCGGTATTTCGACGCGCTCTCCACCTTCGTCTGATACTGATCGTCCACTTTCCCGCTCAGCAGTTGGTATTCCTCTTCCAGACTGACCTCATGCTCGCTTTTCTTCCAATCTTGTTTTTGATCCCGTTGCGCATCTTGCGATGCGTCGTTCTGCAAGGCTTTCTGCCCGCTCCCTCCAGTTGCCTCGACGCTGGCCGTGGTCGCCAAGTTGTTCAATGCCGCACTCTGCGAATCTGTTCCGGCGCGGCTTGACGCCAACAAGTTCGAAATTCCCACCCCGGTTCAGACTGCGGCCATTCCGCCTGCCCTGGAAGGCCGCGACGTACTGGCCACCGCGCAGACGGGCACCGGCAAGACGCTCAGCTATCTGATTCCGATTGTGGAAATGCTGCAGAAGACCCAGGAACGCGGCGCGCACGCCCTCATCCTGCTGCCCACGCGCGAGCTGGCCATGCAGGTGGAGACTGCTTTCCGCATGATCCGTTCGAGTTCGCAGCAAGCCGCAGCCCTGGTGGTGGGCGGCATGGCGGAACGGCCGCAGATCGAAGCGATTCGCCGCGGCGCGCGCCTGATTGTGGCGACCCCCGGACGTCTGGAAGACTATCTCAAGCGCAAGCAGGTTCGCCTGGACCAGATCAAGATCCTGGTTCTGGACGAAGTGGACCGGATGCTGGACATGGGCTTTCAGCCCGCCATCCAGCGCATTGCGGCGGCTCTGCCAGAAGTTCGCCAGACGCTGTGCTACTCGGCCACGCTGGAAGGCGCAATCAAGGATGTGGCCCGCAAATATCTCAACAACCCGGCGCGCATCGAGATTGGCTCGGTGTTGAAGCCCGCGGACCATGTGGAACTGCGCGCCTTCGATGTGGAGGCGGACAAGAAGCAGGAGCTTCTTGAGCACCTGCTCGAAGCCGAAGAGGGCAGCTTTCTGGTCTTTGTGCGCACCAAGCATGGCGCGGACCGTGTGGCGCGACGTCTGGTACGCTCTGGCTGGTCGGCAACGCAGATTCACGGCGACCGCTCGCAGGCACAGCGCAATGCCGCCCTGCGCAGCTTTGCCACCGGACATCACCGCGTGCTGGTTGCCACCGACGTGGCCGCCCGCGGCATCGACGTGGCCAACGTGGCGCAGGTGATCAACTTCGACATTCCCAAGATGGCGGAGGACTTTGTTCACCGCGTCGGCCGTACCGGCCGGGCCTCGGCCCACGGCATTGCCTCCACCTTTGCTGCCCCGTCGGAGCGCGGAGAGTTGCGCAAGATTGAGCGCACGCTTTCCATCTCGATGAAGCGCTTCAGGGTTCGGTCGATGGATATGGCTCCAGCCGAACCGGCAGCCGTAGCCGCGGCGTAAAAGCAGTTGTCAGTGAACAGTTGTCAGTGATCAGTTCTAGGAACGAAGTGCCCCGTCTTTTGTGCAGTTTTGCTGCGCCGAAGGCGGGGCACTCGCGTTTTGGGTCTCAGCCTGCTGGATTTTACGTCGCGAACACACGAGTTGCGCTTCCTGCCCGGCTTTTCGTTGACTCTGTGCCCGGAATCACGTATTCTGGAGTCCTTGCGCGGTGTTGCGCCTGGGGTCTGTGTGTGGCCCCCAGCGACAGGTCTTCGTCGGTGGGGTGATGAGTGCTCACCCGGACTCGGCTGGTCGATACCCTGGAGGGATCGGCTGGAACAGGCATGGCGGCGGCTGGATGCGCGTGTTTTTGCGTAGGTCCGGCTCAGCCGATGCCCGAAAGGGCTAGACCCGCAATCCTCACCCGAACAGATTTGTTTGGAAGTGGGAAAAATGAGGCCCGTGCGTATTTGGCATGGGCAAGAGCGCATTGCGCTGCAGTTTTTTGTTGGGATGGGCTGTACGGCTGGCCGGGGCGACCGGAAAACGACGAGCCGGGCAGGTTTTCTAGAGGGCAGGAGAAACGATGTCGACCTTTGTTCCGAGCGGTAAAGATATAGACCGCAAGTGGTTTGTGATTGATGCCAGCGGCCAGACGCTGGGCCGTTTGGCGACCAAGGCCGCCGACGTGTTGAGCGGCAAGCTGAATCCTCAGTATGTGCCGTACATCGATGTGGGCGATCATGTGATCGTCATCAACGCGGAGAAGGTTCGCTTGACCGGCCTCAAGGCCGAGAGCAAGCTCTATCGCCGCTATACCGGTTTCCCCGGCGGACTGCGCGAGGAGTCATTCCTGCGCCTGTTGAACCGCAAGCCGGAGCAGATTTTGGAGCAGGCCATCAAGGGCATGCTGCCCAAGAGCAAGATGGGCCGCCAGATGGCTACCAAGCTGAAGGTCTATCGCGGCGACCAGCACCCTCATCAGGCGCAGATGCCTGCAGCCCTGGACATCGCGTAAGCGGCGTCGAAAAACGGTTTTAGCCGGGTTCCGACAGAGAAACCGGCGGAGAGAGTCAAGAGAGCATGGCAGATCTGGTTCAGTATTACGGAACGGGGCGCCGCAAGACGGCGATCGCACGCGTCTTCCTGCGTCCGGGAACGGGCGAGTGGAAGGTCAACGGCAAGAAGTTTGAAGAGTATTTTGTGACCGAGCAGCAGCGCGTGGCCGCCAAGCATACGCTGGCGGTGGTTGAGCTGGCATCGAGCTTCGATGTGGTGACCACCGTGAAGAGCGGCGGCGTGTCGGCGCAGGCCGATGCGGTCAAGATGGGCATTGCCCGCGCTCTGGTCGAGTTCAATCCCGAGCTGCGCAAGGTGCTGAAGGCCGAAGGTCTGATGACCCGCGATTCGCGCATGAAGGAACGGAAGAAGTACGGACAGAAGGGCGCTCGCGCTCGCTTCCAGTTCTCGAAGAGATAGTCGTTCAGAGATCAGAGATCAGGGATCAGGGGTCAGTTGGCTGGTTGTTCAGCTCTGATCTCTGACAAATGATCTCTGATCTCTCGGTTTCCACCATTTCCCGTTTTAGCGGGATCAATCCGGGTACGGGTCGTACCAGCCCGGATGCAATCCACAAAGGAGGCCACTTGGCCACGATCACAATGAAGGAGCTGCTCGAAGCGGGTGTTCACTTCGGGCATCAGACCAAGCGCTGGAACCCCAAGATGAAGGAATACATCTTCGGCGAGCGCAATGGTATTTACATCATCGACCTGCAGAAGACGCTGAAGCTGTTCAAGGACGCGTCCAAGTTCGTCACTGAGCTTTGCGCGGATGGCAAGTCGATTTTGTTTGTCGGCACCAAGCGCCAGGCGCAGGACGCCGTGGCTGAAGAAGCCACCCGCGCGGGGATGCCTTACATCAACCAGCGCTGGCTCGGCGGTCTGCTCACCAACTGGGTGACGGTACAAAAGTCGGTGAAGCGCCTTCAGGAATTGGATGAGATGGCTGTGGATGGCCGTTACGAGCTGCTGACCAAGAAGGAAGTGATTCGCCTGGAGCGGGAGCGGAAGCACCTGCAGGCGAACCTGGCCGGCATCAAGAACATGAAGCGGCTGCCGGATGCGCTGTTCATCGTCGACTCGAACAACGAGGCGATTGCCGTGAAGGAAGCCCGCAAGCTGGGCATCCCGGTGGTAGCGGTGGTTGACACCAACTGCGACCCGACGGTGGTGGACTACGTGATTCCCGGCAACGACGACGCGCTGCGCGCCATTCGCCTGTTTACCTCCAAGATCGCCGATTCGGCGTCCGAGGGCGTGAACCTGGTGAACGACAAGATGTTCCAGGACGAAGCGCCGGTAGCGGCGGCTGAGCCTGAGGCGGTTGCCGTGGCGGAGCCGGTTGCTGTTGAAGCCGCTCCTGTGGAAGAAGTTGTGGATCTGGAAGCGGCGTTGGGCGGCGGCATCCGCAAGGCTCCCGCGGCTGTGGCAGCTTTGGATGAGGCTCCGGTGGCCGAAGCAGCCCATTAATCTTTCCCGCGCATTCGATTGCGCAGAATGAGAAAAGCGTGGCCGCCAGAGTAAGTGCCACGCTTTTCTTATGCCGGCCACCTGCGGCGGGGCAGGCTCCTTGGGATGGGCCCTGCTGGGCAGGATGAGCGTAATTCCAAAATGAGAGAGAGATGACAGTGAGCGAAAAGATTGATGCCAAGTTGGTGAAAGAGCTTCGCGAGAAGTCCGGCGCCCCGATGGGCGACTGCCTGAAGGCCCTGCAGGAGACCCACGGGGACATCGAGGCTGGTTTTGTTGTGCTGCGCAAGCGGGGCATGGCCTCGGCGCAGAAGAAGGCTGCGCGCAACACCAATGAGGGCGCGGTGGGCACCTACATTCATGCCGGCGGCAAGATCGGCGTGCTGATCGAGATCAACTGCGAGAGCGATTTTGTGGCCCGCACCGACGACTTCCAGGAACTGCTGAAGGACATCGCGATGCACATTGCGGCAACCGACCCGCGCTATGTGAAGCCCGAGGATGTTTCGGCTGAGGACATGGCCCGCGAGAAGGAGATCTATCGCGCCCAGGCCGCCGCTACCGGCAAGCCGCCCGCGGTGATCGAGAAGATCGTCGACGGCAAGATGGCCAAGTTCTACGAGGAAGTTTGCCTGCTGGAGCAGCCCTTCATCAAGGAGCAGAGCATCACCATCAAGGAACTGATTGGGCAGAAGGTTGGCAAGCTGGGCGAAAACATCACGGTGCGCCGGTTTGCGCGCTTCAAGGTCGGCGCCCCCGACTGGACCGTGGCCCAGACCAAGGCAGTGGAAGCGGCTGCCGAGTAACCAGCTTCAGAATGTACAGATCGACCAGGGCCCAGGGTGCAAACCCCGGGCCTTTTCATGTGTCATGAACGAGGCAGCAAGGTCGCTGCAGGTATGCGATACTCGAAAAGATATGTATAAACGGATTGTTCTGAAGTTATCGGGTGAGGTGCTGGCAGGGCCGCGCGGGTTTGGCCTGGATGCGGACAAGATCGCCGAGATTACCAGCGAGATTGTGGACGTGCATGCACTGGGCGTCGAGATTGGAATTGTGGTCGGCGGAGGCAATATTTTCCGCGGCATCGCCGCGCAGGCCAAGGAGATGGACCGGGTGAGCGCCGACAGCATGGGCATGCTTTCCACGGTCATCAACGCCATTGCGTTGCAGGATGCGATTGAAAAGCGCGGCGTGCAGTGCCGGGTGATGAGCGCGGTATTCATGAACCAGCTGGCCGAGCCGTATATCCGCCGGCGGGCCGAGCGGCATCTCGAAAAGGGCCGCGTGGTGATCTTCTCCGGAGGCACCGGCAACCCGTTCTTCTCTACCGATACGGCGGCCAGCCTGCGCGCCATGGAGATCAAGGCCGATGTGCTGCTGAAGGGCACCAAGGTGGAGGGCGTTTACAGCGCCGATCCGGTGCTGTTCAAGGATGCGGTCAAGTACGACGAACTCACCTATATGGACATTCTGCAAAAGGGCCTGCGGGTGATGGACATGACCGCGGTAAGCCTCTGCAAAGACAACAACATGCCGATGATCGTCTTCAACATGAACTGTCCGGGAAATATCCGGCGGGTGGTGTTGGGCGAAAAGGTCGGATCGCTGGTAACGGCGTAAGACAGAGATCAGAGATCAGTTGTCAGTGATCAGATGACAGATGATCAGTTGTCAGTTAACTTAGGGGCCGGGCAGCGATCTGGCTTACGCGGCTGGAACCGAAAGCTGCCTGGAGAAATCGAACACCCAAGTGGCTATACCGAAACCAGCACGGCTCAACGCACTGACAGGTTTGCGCTGTTTCGCAGCCGTCAATATTGTTCTCTTCCATTTCTCCAATCCAAACTGGTTTGACTTCCGGTACGATTTTCGTCTGCCGATCCTGAACGAACCGACCCTTCACTTCAAACTCCTGCTGGCCCCGGTGGTCAACGCTGGTTACGTCTCGGTGAGCTACTTCATTCTGCTCTCGGGGTTTGTGCTGGCCTACAACTACTCGGGGCGGGCGCGGGCCGGGGAACTGAAGCTGGGGCGCTTCTACAAGGCGCGGTTCACGCGCATCTATCCCATCTATCTGCTGAGTCTGATTCTGGCCTGGAACCAGCTTCCCAAGGAGTACGCCAGCCACACCCACGCCATGTTCTGGACGGGCGTGGTGCTGACGCCGCTGCTGGTGCAGGGCTGGATTCCGGCCATTGCCACCTTCCTGAACACGCCGGCCTGGACCATGTCGGCCGAGGCGTTCTACTACGTGATCTTTCCCTGGCTGGCGCGCTGGAAGCGGCCGGAGCGGGTGGGGCCGCATCTTTGGAAGATGGCCGGCATCTGGGTGCTGGGCATGGTTCCAGGCGCGCTGTACATGTACTTCAATCCGGACGGGATTCCGCGTCCGGACCGTTACAGTTACGGCCACTGGCTGTGGGCGCTGAAATACACGCCCTACGCCCATGTGGCCAGCTTCATCTTTGGCGTGATGCTGGCCGAACTGGACGAAATCATGGTGCGCGACAGCCGCCTGCGCTTCTGGCTGGCGGTGGGCGGCTTTGCCGGCATCTACGGCCTGCTTACGCTGGGGCCGCTGGTGCCCTACGCCATCATCCACGACGGCCTGCTGATGCCGCTGTTCGCCTGCATCGTGCTGGGCTTGGCCGGACACAATCCGCTGGCCACGGCGCTGGGCTGGCGTCCGCTGGTGTTTGTGGGCGAGGCCAGCTACTGCCTGTATCTGCTGCACTTCAACCTGTGGAACATGGTGCATGGTTCGCACTTGCTGGAGCGGACCGGCCTGATCCGGTTCGATCCGTGGCTCAGCTACGTGCTGCTGATCGGGCTGGCCCTGCTGGCGCTGCACTTCATCGAGAAGCCGGCGCAAAAGATACTGCGCAAATGGCTGAGCGCATCGACGTAGGACTCAAGAAAATCCGGAAGCCCTTTCCGCGGGGCAATAATGGATGCGTATGGAATAGACGCTTGATGCAAAGCTCGCAGCACTGAAAAAGTGTCCTCGAGGCGGTGAGTTCATTTTGGCGGATGCCAAGGATGCCGACATGGCCTTCGGCATCGCCTCGCCGGGGATGGGCCTGGATGGCTCCATCGCAGCCGTTCGCCACGGCGACGCTGGACCATATCAGGCCGGCAAGAGTCCGTGTACCGAGGCAGAGCAGGGGCTGGGGGCCAACCTGGGGCTCTATTCGGTCACGTTCAACAACGACCCGGACGGCGATTTGAAGGTGCTGGAGGCGTACAAGGCGTTCCGCCTGGAGGCGGAGGCCAAGGCTTTCAGGCATTTTCTGGACGTGTTTCATCCCAATGTGCCGGCCAAGGCGCACGGGATAGCGCCGGAACAGATTCCTTTCTTCGTCAACGACCACATCGTGCGCATGCTGGCCGGCGTAACCTCAGTTCCAGGCCGCTTTTACTCAAGATTCCATATCCCGGCCCCGCAGTGATGGAAGAGATGTGCGGGTACGATTCTGCGCTGGTGGTGGGAGTGCTGGGCAGCTCGGCGGGCGCCACGTTTGATGCCTTCTCGCTGGTCTGCGAGGCCAAGCGCCACGGAGCGCGCGCGGCCTTGTTCGGCAGGAAGATCAACGCGCCGAGGACCAGCTCTCCTTTGTTCGCTTCCTGCGGATGGTAGCGGACGACCAGATACTGCCTGCCAAGGCGGTGCGGGCCTACCACGGGGCGCTGGAGTGGCAGGGAATCGTTCCCCGCCGCAGTCTCGGCGAGGACCTGGAAGCGACGCCTGCGTCGGTAAACTACGAGGGCTCGTAAAGCGAGTGCTTTGCCAGCCCACCCTATTGATCCGGCCCTCAAATAGTGTTTTTGCCCTCCCACCCATTTCGCGATAAAGCCTGCGAAATGGATGGGGCACGGTGCTTTTATGAATGCGATCTGCGACGGCAGGATTTTGGAGCAGCAAAAAGCCCAGCCGGATGGCTGGGCTTTTTGCATGTGAATTGCATTGCGGCTACGGCGCGACCGACTGTACCGAGTGGTTGCCGTGAGGAACCGCCACAATAGCCGTAGGCAGAGAGCCGGTGGGGTAAGGCGTGGACTGCGTCGGAGCCAGTGCGCCGGTCGTGGGAGTGAGGCGGAAGCCGGAGACCGAGGAGTCCAACTGGTTGGCGGTATAGACGAAGCGTCCCAGTGCCGGGTCCACCACAATGGCGACGGGCTGGGTGTCTGTTGAGTTGGTCGAGCTGCCGGTGGCGCTTACCGCGATGGAGGGGGTTCCGGTGGACAAGTCGATCGCATAGGCCGAGACCGAGGAGTCCAACTGGTTGGAAACGTAAATGTATTTGCCGCGGGGATCGACGACCACGGCAGAAGGCTCGTTGCCGGTATTGAACGGTCCATTGCTCAGGAAGTTCAGTACGCTGCCATCCAGAATTGTGTAGCCGATCAGTTGATTGGAAGCAAAATCGGTGACGTACAAGAAGCGGTCGGTGGGGTCGGCAGCGAGGCCGCTGGGCTTGACGCCAGCCTTAAAGGGGCTGCCCGTTGAGGCGGTCAGCACGCCGTCCGAGCCGATGGCGTAACCAAACACCCAGCCGGGATTGGCGGTGCTGTTGGTGGCGCCGCCGGGGTTGTAGGCCGTCTGGTCATACGCCGACACGAAGACGGCATTGCCGTTGGCCAGCACTGTGACTCCGGTCGGAATAATGCTGTCGCTGGAGAAGCTGGGAACGACCAGGGGCGTCAGGGAGGACAAGGCGCCGATCGTGCCCGAGCTAAGTGGATACACAGCGAGCTTGCCCTGAGTTGTTCCGCCCGCGACGAAGAGGTAGGTGCCGGCGGCGTTCACCGCAAGGGAGGAGGGCGTAAAGCTTGTGGTCACCATGTCCTTCTGCGTCAAAACGCCGTTGGCGGCGATGACGAAGTGGACGACCGAGTTGTTGCCCTGATTGGCGACGTAGAGATTGGCATAGTCGGAGGTGACCGCCAAAGCTACTGGAGTTGTACCGCCGCTGGAAACGGTCGCCGCTCCGAGGCGCAATGCGCCGGACTCGGAGTCCACCGCGAAGATGTTGATCTGCCCGGCGCTGCCTGCGGTAGCGCCTTTGGAGTCGGCCACGAAAACATAGTCGATGGTAACGATCTGGCAGGCAGTCAAGAGGGTGGCCACTAGAAGGCCGATGGAAGAGACCAGAAACAGCTGGCTCAATTTGCTGAACTTCATGCGCTTCCTTCGTCGTGGGCGGTCATAATTAAGCCCAAAGAGAACTGGTTAGGTTGACCCGTATTCATTGTAAAAGCCCGCTACGGGGTGTTGCTATCGTGGTCCGGCCGGAGCCGCACCGGCTCCTATTTCGCCGTGCTGCCATGCGGAATTGCGGCGATGGCGGTCGGCAGCGCGTTGGAACTGTACGGACCTTCCTGCGTGTTGAGCAGAGCGCCGGTGGATGAATTCAACTGGAAGCCGGAGACATTGCTGCCAAGGAAATTGGCGGTGTAGACGTAGTGGTTTGAGGACGGATCGATGCCGATGGCCACCGGCTGCAAGCCCGTAGCGTATGTGCCGAGTCTGGAAAGAGCCCCGCTGCTGATGGTGTAGGCCGTAACCGTGGAATCCCCGGCGA
>CAVZNE010000028.1:0-4253 GCA_963776445.1 Terriglobales bacterium | reverse complement strand
GTTTTGCCGCGTCTCTTCGAGTTACGTATTGTTTGCGGGCGGTCGCCGCCGCTATGCGCGGGGGCCGCACGGCCAACATGGCGGATCGAAGCAAGATTGAGGCCGAGTTGGAAAGCGCAATGGCCGGGAGCAATTACGAGGGACTCGGTTGGAATGTATTCGACGCCGCCGACCGTCTGGATCCCCGCGTGCGCGGCACGATTGAGTCCGCGATCGCCAGTTTCGTGCGGGGTGGCGGGCCCACATCGGGGGACGAACTTACCTTTTTCATGACTCGCGAGGTCATGCGCAAGTTTGCGCCACAGTTGTTGGTGGTTGTTCTTTCTGACGTGGAAGCAGCACACTTCGGCTCCTATGCGCTGCATGTGTCGGGAATCCGGACAGCGGACCGTCTTGTCCACCAACTATGGCAGGAAGTGGAAGCGAACCCGGACTACCGGGGGAAGACAACCATGGTCATCCTGCCCGAGTTTGGACGAGATCCCGATGGCTCGAATACCAACGGTTTTTTCAACCACCGGGCGAACTCGGACTCAACCAGGGACACCTGGATGATGGTTATGGGAGCGGCCGTGGACAAGCCGCAGGTGGTCGAGCGGCCCATTCGGCACGTCGATCTGTGCCCCACGCTGGCGGGTTTGCTCGGCTGCCCGTCACTGGATTCGCAGGGCCGGATGTTGACGGATTTTCGGGTTTAGCGGATAGAGGAAGAGGACGGGGCCATGCGGGTCGAGGAACAGGTACTGTCGCAGACGCTACAGGAATCTTTGAGCAAAGGCCTGCTCAAGCGCCTGCCGTTGACATTTCTTCCCTTTGTCAATCAACAACTGAATCAATGGAATTATCTCTTCCCGAACGAGCGTCAGTCGGTTGAAAGGCTGCTTCTTTATGTGGCGAGCCTTTCCCCTGAGCAATCAACCGCACTCTTCCTGCCGGTTGTGGAACTGGAAGAGAAGATGGGAGTCCGCCATTGGGAGTTCTCGACCAAGGAGCAAACCATCCTCAACTCCTCGCAACTGGCGCGCTCACCCTACTTTCAAGAGTGGCGGCAAGCAGTGCAGGCGGTTTTCGACGCAGCGGATCAACATGCGGTGAAGGCCAACGGCGGCACTGCCAAATTGCAGAACAAACTGGTGCTGCTCGACATTCCCCGGCAGCTACCCGTCGATGCGGCCAGCGTCTGGCGCCGGTGGCTGGGTGTCGGCCGAACCGTGAAACTCGACCTGTCTCTCTCCGCCGAACAGCGCAGCCCCATGGAAGCTCTTCTCACTGGGGCTCCCGGCGCATCCGGCGGAGGTTCCGGCAACGTGCTCGATGCTGCCCGCAACCGGCCCGGGGCTTCGTCCGCGGACATCTGGGTAGTAGACGCGGGGAACCGGCTGGCAGAAGCCATCATCGACCACGAGCCTGCGGCGCCCCCCGCGGCGAAGAGCATTGTGCTGAGCTACGCAAGGCTCGATCGCTACCGGGAAAGCTTCTCGCACGAAATGAATACCATGCAGAAGGATCTGGCCGACGCGGACGCGGTATTCGATCGTCTTCGCAAGGTGGACGTGGGGCCATGGTGTCCACCGGAAGTGGCGGCGGACCCGGCCATCCGCGAGTTCCTGCGTGCGCTCTATCTGACCGGCAACGGCGCCGTCATCTTTGGCAATTCCTTTGTCGAGTGGGCAGCTTCTGAAGCGTTTCGCCGCGCCCGGCCTACGTTCATGGCTGCGCAGTTCGGGGTACGCAGCAAGCCCAAGCCGTTTACCGGTGTGGCCGTATTTGAGAACCCGGACCAGGCGAATCCGCTTCCCGCCGTTGACGACCTGCCGGGAAGCGCCGTGGACGCACAAATGCTGGCACTCTATGTTTGGCTGGCAGCCTACCGATTCGACGAATACCAACACTCCACCGTATGCGTCTGCGTTGCCGAGAGCATCTCTGAAGCCTACGTGGTCGCCCCACCGGAATTCACCCTGGGGATGGAAACCGGGCCGGTCAAGCTGGACCGGCTACGCGATGCACTTTGTAGATGGATCTCCTAGCAGCCGCTGCGATGCGACTGCCGCACTTGCCAATATTCTTCGACTGAAAGCACCAACGGAAAGGGAGTCAAGCAATGATTCGGCGCGACTTTATCAAGACCACACATTCAGTTGCTGTCACCGCCGAGTCAGGGCCTGGCCAATCGCTTCGACAGCATCGGCTTCTCGACCAGCGATGCAGAGGCCATGCGGCAGGTTCTCGCCGCCAACGGCATCCCCGCGCCAAAGGCCGTTGAGGTAGCGCCGGATGGAAGCCGCAGCTTTCTTACCAGGGACCAGGAAGGAAACTTGGACCTCTACGCCCCAGACGGAACCCGCGCCGAGTTCATGGAGTTCAAGACGGTGAAGGAGCCTTGTTGCGCTTCGTTTACCGGCACGCAGCCCGAGCCATCGCCCACCTGGTAGATGCGCCCAAAGCAAGACCATGGAGTTCCAATGAGCCTCTCGCGCCGCAAGTTCCTCGCCACTGTCGCCACCGCAGGCAGCGCTGTTCTGGCTGGCCCCGGCGCCCTTGCCGCGCCTTATCAGGTGACGGTGCACGGCCGCGATGGGGCCGGCCCGCAGAATACCGCTTCCGGTCCGCGTACGCCGGGCGTGCCTTTCGCAATTCCATCGACGATGCCGATGGGCTCGGGAGCACCACTGGGAGGCATTGGGACGGGCTTTGTCGAGATTCGGCCGGACGGCTGCTTCTACGAATGGCAAATCTTCAATTCCGGCCCGTGGTCGCAGAACGTTCGCTCCACCACCGCGCCGCCTGCCCCAGGGCCGCAGTATCTGCGGTTTGTGCTTCGCGCCAGGAAGGCATCCAGCGAGGCGCCTCAGGTCCGGCGTCTCTATCTGCGTTCGGATGAAAACGACCTCTACACGCTGCCGTTCGTTCAGAATGTTCAGTCCATCGACTACGACGCCTGGTTCCCCATGTCCGGGCTTCGCTTCAACGACCCCACGCTTCCCGTGCGCGCATCGGCCCAGGTCTTCTCGCCTTTCATTCCAGGCCATGCGCGCGAGTCCGCAACTCCCGGATTTCATGTTGTGCATACCATCGAAAATGTCAGCGATGAAGCGGTCGATGTGTCGCTGGCCGGATTCATGGACAATCCGCTGGCGTCGGCGCTGGAAGATCGCCGGCTCACTAATACGATTTCGCAGCAAGACGGCGTCACCAGCCTGTTTCTGCAGACCGCGGCCGAGACCGATTTCCCGTCCGGGATTGGCAGCATCTGTTTCTCCGTCACTGGAGGCGAGCACTCGTTTATCGCCGGTACGTTTCAGGAGTACGCGCTGCCGGGCAATTGCCGGTGGCAGACGCCTCGGGTCAACTACATGTTGCTCAGCGTGATGCAGGATTTTCTGAAAACGGGCCTTTTGCCCAATACAAGAGGAGAAAACGACCCCGGCAGCGGCTTGCCGACCGATGCGCAGATCGATTCCCTCTCCGGGGCCGAAGTCAGAAACCTGATCGCCAGGCTCAGCGCCGATGCTCTGTTGGCGCGCGTCTTCGCCGATGCCCGTTCTGCAAACTCCGGTGTCGATGAAGAGAGTGGCAAAGAACTTTTGAAGGAAGTACGCCAGAATCTCATCGGAAAGAAAGATGCTCCGCAGCTCACTTGGGGAACCGGTTCGCTGGCTTCAAGCGTCCGGCTTGCTCCGAAGCAAAAGGTCGATATCCGCTTCACCGTGAGCTGGTTCTTTCCCAATCACCTGACTGCAGACGGTCACGCGATGGGGCATATGTACAGCAATTGGTTCCACGATGCCGCCGAAGTGAACCGCTTTCTGTGCGCCCACTACAAGGAGCACCGCGCCGGCACAGAGGCATTTGCGCGCACGCTGGCCGATACATCGCTTGGCGATGCAGTTGCGTTTGCATGGTCCAGCCAACTCTCCAGCCTGGTGACCAATACATGGTGGACCAAGGACGGCGGATACGCGATATGGGAAGGCCTGGGCTGCTGTGGCTTGTCCACCACCGATGTCGATTACCAGGGCAGTTTCCCGGTTGTGGCACTCTTTCCCGAACTGAAACTCTCGCAGATGAAGCGGACCATCGCTTACCAGAACAGCCTTGGCCAGGTGCCGCACAACTTCGCGGGGAGTTTGGATCAAATCGATGTTCCCGGGTTTGCGCGTGTCGACATGAATCCGCAATTCGTGATGATGGTGTATCGCGATTTTCTCTGGACGGGAGACCGGGGGTATCTCACCTTCATGTGGCCGCAT
>CAVZNE010000027.1:0-4210 GCA_963776445.1 Terriglobales bacterium | reverse complement strand
CGGTGGCCGATCCCAAAGCCGTCATCACCCTGGGCAAGGCGCGGTTCACCGTGCTGACCCCTGAACTCATCCGCATGGAGTGGGCTGCCGACGGCAAATTCGAGGACCACGCTTCGTTCGTCTTCCTCAATCGCCGCCTGCCGGTGCCCAAGTTCGACCACACCGTCACGGGCGGAACCTTGACCCTCAAGACCGCCGCCCTCGCCCTCACCTACAAGCCCTCGGCCGACGGCCGTTTCACCCCGGAAGACCTGACCATTGAGCTCACCGTGGCGGGCAAGCCGGTGGTCTGGCATCCCGGCCTCGCCGATCCTGAAAATCTGCAAGGCACCACCCGCACCCTCGACGGCGCAACCGGCAGCCAGACCAAAGAGCCCATCGAGCCGGGCTTGGTTTCCCGCTCCGGCTGGGCCGTGGTCGACGATTCCACCCGCCCTCTGTTTGACTCCGCCGACTTCCGCTTCCAGCAGGGCGAAAAAAGCCCCTGGCCGTGGGTCATCGAGCGGCCCGCCGGCCAGCGACAGGACCTCTACTTCTTCGGCTACGGCCACGACTACCGCAAGGCTCTGGGCGACTACGTCAAGGTGGCTGGTCGCATCCCGCTGCCGCCGCGCTTCGCCTTCGGCGCATGGTGGTCCCGCTACTGGGCCTACAGCGACCAGGAGATCGACGAAATCGTGCGCGGCTTCCACGAGAACGATGTGCCGCTCGACGTGTTTGTCATCGATATGGACTGGCACATCAACCACGATCAGCTCGAGGCTGCGGGCGAAGTGGACAAGTCCAACCACAGCCTGGGCTGGACCGGCTACAGTTGGAACAAGCTGCTGTTCCCCGATCCCGAGCAGTTCCTGGCCAAGCTGCACGCCGACGGCCTCAAGACCAGCCTCAACCTGCATCCCGCTTCGGGCATCCAGCCCTGGGAAACCCATTACCCTGAGATGGCCAAAGCCATGGGCATCGACCCTGCGACAAAGCAGTACGTGCCCTTCGACATCACCGACAAGAAGTTCACCACCAACTACTTCAACCTCATTCACCACCCGCTTGAGAAGCAGGGAATCGACTTCTGGTGGCTCGACTGGCAGCAGGAGATGACCACCAAAATGGCCGGCGTAACCCCCACCTGGTGGCTCAACTACGTTCACTTTACCGATCAGCAGCGCCAGGGCAACCGCCCGCTTCTCTTCCACCGCTGGGGCGGCCTCGGCAACCATCGCTACCAGATCGGCTTCTCCGGCGACACCGTCTCCGTGTGGGATTCGCTGGCCTTCCAGCCCTGGTTTACGGCCACCGCGGCCAACGTGGGCTACGCCTACTGGAGCCACGACATCGGCGGCCACATGCCCGGCGCAGTCGAGCCGGAGCTGTACACCCGCTGGGTGCAGTTTGGCGCATTCAGCCCCATCCTGCGCACCCATACCACCAAGAATCCTGAGACCGAGCGCCGCATCTGGGCTTATCCTGAGCCCTACTCGTCCATCCTGCGCTCCACCTTCCAGCTTCGCTATGCGCTTGAGCCCTACCTCTACACCGAGGCCCGCCGCACCTACGACACCGGCGTCGCCTTCTTCCGCCCGCTCTACTACGAGTGGCCGGAGCAATCCGCCGCCTACTCCAGCAAGGGCGAGTACCTCTTCGGAGATCAGATGTTGGCCGCCCCGGTCACCGTTCCCGCCGACAAGGCAACCGGCCTGGCTACCGAAAAGGTCTGGCTCCCCGAGGGCGAGTGGATCGAGTGGCCCACCGGCAAGCATCTCACCGGTCCGGCCACCGTAGACCGCAGCTTCTCCATCGAACAAAACCCCATCTACCTGCGCGCCGGGGCCATTGTTCCCATGCAGCCGCCCATGCGCTATACGGGCGAAAAGCCCGTCGACCCGCTGATCCTCAACGTCTGGCCGCTTGCGCCGCACGCAACTTCAACCTATAAGGTCTATGAGGACTCGGGCGTTGCCGTCGAGTACCAGCGCGGGGTTTTCGCCCGCACGCCGGTCAAGGCCACGCAGAATGGCGACACGCTGCGGGTCGAAATCGGTCCCGTCGAGGGCAGCTATCCCAGGATGCCCCAGACCCGCGCCTACGAGCTGCGCCTGCCCGCCGACTGGCCGCCCGCTTCAGTCACCGTAAACGGCGTCCCTGTGAAACAAGCCGGGCCGACTGGCAAGGGAGGCTGGTCCTTTGAAGGCAACACGCTGACTACGATCATTCCCGTCGCCAGCGGCAGCGTTTCCGCCAAGGTCACGGTAGAAGTGCATCGCGCCGCCGGGCTCACCGCTCGCCGCAACGAGCTGGACGGCTTCGCCGGCGTCATCGCCCGCCTGCGCGCCACGGGCGACGCCATGCGCCAGACCTGGCCCGTCTCCGATCCGCCCGACGCCCTGCTGGACGCCCTGCAAACCGGCGACCGGCTCAGCTACCATCCCGAGCGTGCCGTCGCAGAGATTGCCCACTTCCACCAGGTTCTGCCCCAGGCCAAGGCCGCCATCGCCAAAATTGGCGCAACCTTCGTCCCGCAACTGGACGAATACGCCAAGCGCATGGCTGCCAGCAGTTGGCGTCCTGCCGGTATGGACATTGCGGCCCAGAAGCAGCACTGTAAAGACGCCATGACCAAAGCCGAGCGGCTCATGGAAGAAGCCGCCAAGTAACCCTCAACCCTGCCACTAATTCAAAATGCGAGGGTGGTCTACCCTCGCATTTTCTATGCTCCAGTCGTTCACCGGTTTTGCCGAGCCGCGGGCGAAATGAAACTGGGTGCCCCATCCATGCCGCGTCTTTGTTCTTGCGGTTAGGGCGGGCTGGCACAGACTCCCGTACTCCCCGAGTCGGCCTTCTGAGCGCAGGGTAGTAACATCTACTGGCCTACGGGCCCGTTTTTGTGCCTTAAATGGCATGAATTAGCACCCGGTAAATCGCTTTATGGCATGCGAAAAACGGCCCAATTGTCCCAAAAACGCCCCCAAAACGCGTACTTCTGCATACACACTTTCTACCCCGGTTTTGGGCACAAGAGTTACCAACTTCTAACCCCCTCCGCTCTCCGTCCATGTACCATTTGTGCATGGCCCTGGTGCAAGTGAACGCGGTCTGGAAGAGCTATCCCCGCCGGACGGGGCTGCATACCGCGCAGCATACCGTCGTCGAGGACGTTTCGCTCTCCATCGCGCCGGGTGAAACGCTGGGGCTGGTGGGCGAGTCCGGCTCCGGCAAAACCACGCTGGCGCGCATGATTCTGGGGCTGGTCGAGCCAACCCGCGGCACGGTTATCGTCGACGGCATCGACGTGGCGCGTGCCTCGCGTACCGAATTGCGCGGCCTGCGCCGCCAGATGCAGCCCGTCTTCCAGGATCCCTATGCCGCCCTCAATCCGCGCATGAACGTGCTACAGATCGTCTCCGAGCCGTGGCTCATTCATGGCATGACGGCTGGACTCGACTCCGGAAAGCCCCTCGCCAGTCTGCGCGTCCGGGCCGTCGATCTGCTGGTGCAAGTGGGACTCGATGAGTCGGCGCTCAGCCGCCATCCGCATGAGTTTTCCGGCGGGCAGCGGCAGCGCATCAACATTGCCCGCGCCCTGGCTCTGCGGCCCAAACTCATGATTCTGGATGAGCCCGTCTCGGCCCTGGATGTCAGTGTGGGCGCGCAGATCATCAATCTGCTGCGCCGCCTGCAGCGCGACTACGGCCTGACCTACCTGTTCATCTCCCACTCCATGCCGCTGGTCCGCTATCTCAGCACCCGTATCGCGGTCATGGAATGCGGCCGGCTGGTAGAAACCGGCGAGGCTGTGGAACTGTGCGCCGCGCCCCGCCAGGCTTACACCCGCCAACTGCTGGCGGCCACGCCGGAACTGCCCGTCGCCGTGGCCTGAAGCGCGTAGCGTACTTTACGCAATCCCCAGCACCCGGTTCACAAAGCCCACCACGTACTTCCAGATCAGATAGTAGCCGCCCAGAGCGGCCAGAAAGCCGCACGCGATCAGCGCATAGGGAATCGCGCAGGCCTGGAACCAGACAATGCTGCTGGGGCCAAAGGTGAGCGCATGCAGGCTGACGGCGACGTATGCGCCGACGGGCGCCATCAGGATGGGCCGCAGCGCGCCGTGCGATCCGATGGGCGGATGGGTGCGCGGTCGGGACCAGACGTAGAGCATGTTCCACAGCCCCCACAGCATCGGCACAACGGCCATGGGAAAGATCTTTTTTTT
>CAVZNE010000026.1:0-13307 GCA_963776445.1 Terriglobales bacterium | reverse complement strand
GGATGGCCTTCACATGGGCGTCGGAGAGCAGAATCTCGAACGCGTGCTCAATCTGTTCCTGCGTTGCGCCGCCGCCTACGTCCAGGAAATTGGCCGGGCTGCCACCGGCGTATTGAATGATGTCCATGGTCGCCATGGCCAGGCCCGCGCCGTTGACCATGCAGGCAATGGAGCCGTCGAGCTTGATGTAGTTCAGCGCGTACTTGCTGGCCTCCACCTCAAGCGGGTCTTCTTCGGCGGTGTCGCGCAGGGCCTTGATCTCAGGATGGCGGAAGAGGGCGTTGTCGTCGAAGGTGACCTTGGCGTCCAGCGCGAAGAGCTTGTCGTCCTTGGTGGTGATGAAGGGATTGATCTCCAGCAGCGAGGCGTCGCTCTCAATAAATGCCTTGTAAAGGCTCTGCAAAAAGACGACGGCCTGGTTGATCTGGCTGGCCTTGAGCCCCAGCGCAAAAGCCAGTTTGCGGGCCTGCCAGGAGCCAAAGCCGATCACCGGATCGATGGTCTCCTTGAAGATGGCCTCGGGCGTCTTGGCGGCTACTTCCTCAATCTCCATGCCGCCGGCCTGCGAGGCCATAAAGACCAGCTTGCCAGTGGCGCGGTCCAGCACAATGCCCAGGTAAAGCTCGCGGTCAATATCCGCGGTTTCCTCAATCAGCAGCCGCTGCACCTTCTGGCCCTGGAGGCCGGTCTGGTGGGTAATCAGTTGCATGCCGAGAATGTTCTTGGCGTGCAGTTCGGCGTCCTCGCGGGTGCGGGCCACCTTCACGCCGCCGCCCTTGCCGCGGCCTCCGGCATGAATCTGCGCCTTCACCACCACGCCGCTTGCGCCGTCGGCAAACAGTTTGCGGGCCACCGCGCTGGCTTCTTCCAGCGTGTTGGCCACTTCGCCCCTGGGCACGGCTACGCCGTATTTCGCCAGGATTTGCTTTGCTTGGTACTCGTGGATCTTCATTCTTTTAAGACCGCCCTATCCGCTGCTGTTGTGGAGGAGGCCCAGTGGATTCCGAGCCGGGGAAACCGTGCCAGCGGTATCGAAATACTATCTTGCCCCGCTGAGGACCGGCAAACCGGCCGAGCGCCTTTACCATTGATGTATGGCATCGATTAAAGAATTGCTGAAGCCGCTGGCCGAAGACGGCGCGGCCTTGACCCGGGAACAGGCTGCCGGGGCGTTGCGCGAAATCCTGACTGGCTCTGTGCCGGACGCAGAAACCGCCGCCCTGCTGACCGTCATGGCGACCCGTGGCGAGCAGGCGCCGGAGCTGGCCGGCTTTGTCGACGTAATGCGCGCCGCCGCCACCCCGATTCCCATGTCCGGCGAGGAACGGGAGCAGTTGGTGGACGTGGTCGGCACCGGCGGCGGCGGACCGTTGACCTTCAACATCTCTTCCGGCGCGGCTCTGGTTGCGGCGGCGGCCGGGGCCAAGGTTGCCAAGCACGGCAATCGTGCTGTTACCTCGCTGTGCGGCACGGCGGACGTGCTGGAGGCGCTGGGCGTGCCCATCCAGCTTGGTCCGGAGCTGGCGGTGGAGTGCCTGCGCGAGACCGGCTTCATGTTCCTGTTTGCTCCGCTCTACCACCCGGCCATGGCGGCGGTGGGGCCGCTGCGCCGTATGCTGGGCTTCCGCACCATCTTCAACCTCTGCGGGCCGCTCACTAACCCGGCCGGCGCGCGCGCCCAGGTCATCGGGGTGCTGGCGCCCAGCCGCGTGTTGCTGGTGGGCCGGACTCTGGCGGCCATGGGGGCCAAACGCGCCTTTGTCGTTCACGGAACGGATGGAATCGACGAGCTGACCACCACCGGCGAGTCCGTTGTGGCGCGGATCTTCGAAACCGAAGCGGGCAAGGTCCCTGAACTGAAGGCCGCCCGCATCACGCCGGAGATGGCCGGGGTGCCTCGCGCCAAGCTGGAGCAGTTCATCGGCGGCGACGTAAAGACCAACACGGCCTTGCTCTATGACGTGCTCACCGGGATTCCCGGCGCGCGCCGCGACATTGTGCTGTTGAACGCCGCGGCGGCACTGGTGGCGGCGGGACTGGCTGTCGATCTGAAGCAAGGCGTGCAACTGGGCGC
This sequence comes from Terriglobales bacterium, assembly GCA_963776445.1. Taxonomy (GTDB): domain Bacteria; phylum Acidobacteriota; class Terriglobia; order Terriglobales; family Acidobacteriaceae; genus Telmatobacter. The sequence continues at coordinate 11,233 of CAVZNE010000026.1, read as the reverse complement.
CGAAGCCATCGACTCCGGCCAGGCTGCCGCCCTCCTGGCCAAGCTGCGCCAGTTCGGCCAGAAGCACGCGGCGGCAAAGTAGGTCTTCGTCCGCTGGTATTTGCAACCAGGTTGGGTGCCCCAGGTCCCGCTTTTGGGACCCGGTAAAGCACGAACTTCAAAGGGCCTCTCTTCATAACCCCCGAAAGTCCCGTGCCCCAACCTTGCGCTTTTTTTCTGGCGCAAGGGTGGGAAACCACAAACCTCACACGACAAAAGTCAGCCCCGCCACAAGGGTCTACTTTGTCGAACCGCTCTTGCCCGCCGCTTCGCCCAGCGGCAGTTCGGCGGTTCCTATGCGCCCGGTTGCCGACACGCGAACAACAAAACGGACGCGAACCGCCTTCGGGTCGTGGTCGATCTTGCAGGGAATATTCAGGTCGTGCAGCAGCCTGCCGGTAGGCGGGTCAGTGCTGGGAGCCGCCATTCTCATCACCTTCGCTTGGCGCTTCAGCTCTTTGCCCTTTTTGTCGAAGGTCGAAACATCCACGATCACCTCGACATGGCGCGGCTCCGTATCGGTTGCGTAGGTCCACACCAGTCCGTGGCCGTCCACACGCACCGTGAACGAGTCAGGGTCTGTGGCTGATTGCCGCGGCGTGATGGCAACGCCGTCGTAGACCATGTTGCTGGAATCGGCGGAGGCCAGGTCGGCCAAGAGACGCCGCGAGGGGTTGACTGGATTCACGCGCCCCGGTCCGTATTGCAGGTAATAGCCTTCCCGCGTGATGACGCTCAGCCCAGGCCGATCGACCGTGACCTTGATCTTGCGGAATTTCTGCGGGTCGAGCGTGCTGTTGGCCGGCCGGTAGGTGAGCGTGTAGAAGTTGGCGCTGTCCTGAATGGCGGTGCCGATCTCCATATCCACATCGTTGCGGCCATAAAGCGTTCGCCCGCCCGTCGCCTTCGCCAGCCGGTTGAACTCGTAGTTTCCGCCGAACGGATCGACATAGGGGTCGCCGCCGTAGTCACCCGGGTCCATCATCACGCCCGCCGGATCGATGGTGTAGAGCGTCACCCGCGCATCGCGCAGCACGTTCACGCAATCCTGCACGGCGTTGTTGATCCGGTTCTCGGTGTCGATGGGCCATTGGTCAAAGCGGGTCGCAGGAAAGCCGCGGCCGATCCAGATCATGTTCTTGTGGCCGGGGTGGCCGGTTACGGCCTGAGCCACGCGCCTCATGGTGATGAAAGCCGTGGCATAGCGCTCGCCCACCCAGGCGCCCTGGTGAATCTGCCAGGGATTCCCCGCGAAATGGTGATCGAGAGCGGAAAGAATCTCGTCCTTGTTCTGCGTGTAGTCGCGCAGCACCGTAAAGTGTTCCAGATCCACCGCGATCAGCATGGTCGGCGTAATCAGTTTCGCGGGCTGCTTCTCAAGATATTTCTTCAGCGAATAGCGCGCGAACGCCATGTCTTCGAACCGCGTGTTGAACTCGTCGAGCAGGATGATGTCGACCGGAGCGCGCGGCGCCAACCGGTCCAGATCGGCTGTGGATTCGATGACGGCCTCTGGAGCGGGGGTGTGTTTGCCGGTCTCGTCGAAGTTGAGAACGGTCTGCGGCTGCCCGGCTTCCTCCACCTTGAAGTCGTCTTTCTTCAGGTCGTTGACGACTTTGCCCTTGGCGTCTACGACCACCATATCCAGCACCACCAGGCGGCTTGTCACGCGCATCGTGTAGCTGCCATCTGGGTTCTTGGCGGGCTGCGTGCCGCTGGGAGCTTGTGCCGGCGCGGCCGTCTGGGCAGGCGGAGTCTGCGCCGCCGGTTGCGGCTGCGCAGGCAGTGTCGCCGGTTGCGATGGAGCCGGCTGGATTCCTGTGGGCTGTTGAGCGGTCAGGCCCGGCAGGGCAATACCGGCTAGCACGATCAAAAACAGCATACGAAGGCTGGAAATATGCATAAAGCTCCTCGGACCTGACAGATAGTTCTACCTCACCCACGCTGGACCTATTCAGGTAGACGGCAAAACCGGTCGGTGAGTTAGGAGAATTCTAGGCCAGTTACCAGCTACGGTTCTATCGCCAGCAATAAAAATTCAGTCGCCCACCAGCCTTGCCAACCCACGGGCGGGATGAAACTCGGTGCCCCACCCATTTCGCGTTCTTTGCGAAATGGGTGGGAAAGCAACACGGCTCGAACCACACGAATAGGCGTTGATGGACCTTACCTTCGTATTTCTTCGCATCGAAAAATCGCCTACAGCAGTCCCGGCCGGCCGGCCAGCCGCCGCGACAGCAGCGAGCAAAGCAGCGAGACCACCAGCGCCAGAGCCACCCATCCGGCCTGTTCCAGCGGCTGAACCAAGGCTGCGGAGATGTGCGGCGGGGCTAGCGCAAGGCCCTTCACAAAGGGAATCGCCAACCGCACCAATTCCACAGCGCCGCCGCCGAGCACCACGGCAGCCACGACGATGGCAGGCACCGCGCGCACCCACGGGAACGGAATGGGCGGAGGCGCAGCGTCCTCCTCGTGGACCCGTTCCATGACCGATGCCAGGAAGCCGGAAGACGGGATCAGTTCTGCTTCTCCGGCGAGAATCTTGTCCAGCTTCTCATCGTTCATCTTCAGGCCTCCTTTCCTTCAAATTGCATCGCTTCGTGTTCTGCCTCAAGCTGCGGAAAGCGCCGTCGCAGCAGCGCCCGCGCCCGGCTGAGGCGCGCCTTCATCGTCCCCTCCGGCAGATGCATGGTCGCTGCCGCCTGGGCCACATCCATTTCATGAAAATAGAACAGAATCACCGGCTCGCGGTAGCGAAGGGGCAGCGCCAGCACGGCGCGCCTCAGCGCATCGTGCAGCGACTTTTCCTGGATTTCGCTCAATTGCACTGCCGGACCGGTCGGCTCGGGCTTGGCTTCCAGAGGCACGGTCACCGTGGGAAACCGCTTCAACTCGGAGCGAAAGACGTTGGCCGCCAGCGCAAACAGCCAGGTAGAAAAGCTTCCGTCGCGCCGCCACTGGCCCAAGCCTCGCCAGGCGCGCAGAAAGGCTTCCTGCGCCATCTCTTCGGCGCGGCCGCGGTCGCGGCAATAGCGCCAGGCCATATTGAGCAGCGGCCCCTGCCAGCGGCGAACAATGCCTTCAAACGCGGCCACGTTGCCGGCCAGCACACTCTCCACATCGGCCAGGTCTGCTGCTGCGCTATGGGAAATTGCGGTCAAATCCAGGCGCTCTCCAATCCTGTAAGACAGAAAGCCCTGCAGACCGGTTGCATTTTGTAGGGGGGAAATAAAAAACCGAGAAAATGCAACCGCCCGGCCCCTGTTCCGGTCCCACCGTTTGCAAGGGAGAAAATCCCCTGCAGAGGTTCAGGAGGATTCTATGACGTATCTGGCGGCTTTGCTTTTCGGCGACGACATCTTCAGCCATCCGGAGTTTGGGCTCTGGATGTTTCTCTCCATCGGCGCGGTTTCGCTGTTTGTGGTCTTCATTCCCCTGGTTTCGTGGATCGATAGCCGCCGCAAGGAGCGCGAGGCCTTCTACAAGGCCGATACCTTCCGGCGTGTGGCCGAGTCTTCCGGCGAAGGCGCCAAAGCGGCGCTGGCCATGCTGCAGGAAGAGGGCCGCCAGGTGCGGATCAAGACGCGCGAAGGCATGAAAATCGGCGGCATCATCAACCTAGGCGTCGGTGTGGCGCTGCTGATCTTCCTGCGGGCGCTGATCGGCAACCAGCCGGTCTACCTCTGCGGCCTGATTCCCGGACTCATCGGCGTAGGCATGCTGGTCTATGCGCTTTTCCTGGCCCCGCCGATAGAGTAGCCACCACTAGCCTTGCCGTCCCACGGTGGATGAAACTGGGTGCCCCATCCTTCGCGCTTTTGCGAAGGGTGGGAAAACATACACTCTGTACTCTCCATTTCGGTGGCCCTTTCGAATCCGTCTCCTTTTGGCTCTCGGCGCCAATCCGGTGAATCCCGGCCAGAATCTGGGGCATCTATTAGATAGTTGTTCAAACGACTATACCGTTGGCCTGAACCTTCAGGCCGCGATGCCCCCACAAATGCCCCAAGGAGACCCCATGACCGTACCTACCCAACGCCAGCCTGCAATCTTTCTCCCCCACGGGGGAGGCCCTTGCTTTTTTATGGATTGGACCTGGGGGCCAGCGGATACCTGGAACGCCACCCAGCGTTTTCTGGAGGGTCTCGCGTCCACGCTGCCCAGTGAGCCCAAGGCGATTCTGGTGGTCAGCGGCCATTGGGAGGAACCGGCCTTCACGGCCAGCGCCGCGGCAATGCCGGAGCTGATCTTCGACTACTCGGGATTCCCCGAGCACACCTACCGGCTGACTTGGCCTGCGCCGGGCGCGCCGGAACTCGCTCAGCGCGCGGCCGATTTGCTGGCCAAAGCGGGTCTGCCCTCGGCGTTGAGCCTGGACCGCGGTTTCGATCACGGGGTCTTTGTGCCCATGAAGGTGGTTTTTCCCGAGGTGAAGATTCCAGTAGCCACGCTGTCGCTGTCGTCCTCGCTCGACCCGGCGCTGCACCTCGCGGCGGGCCAGGCGCTGGCTCCTATGCGCGACCAGGGCGTGCTCATCGTCGCCAGCGGCATGAGCTTCCACAATCTGCGCGGCTATCTGCGCCCAGAGACCGTAGAGCGCGCCCGCGCCTTCGATGCCTGGTTGACCCAGGCCGTCGAGTCGCCCGCGGCAGATCGCACCGCCTTATTGATCAAGTGGCGCGAGGCCCCCTATGCTCCCTATTGCCATCCGCGCGAGGAGCATCTGATTCCGCTGATGGTGGCGGCCGGGGCTGGCGGAGACGCGCCCGGAAAGCGCATCTTTGGCGATGAACCGATGGGCGCGGCGCTCAGCGCCTATCGCTTCGACTAAGGCGCAGCGTGCGGGCTCTACTCAAGTCCATGCAGCAGAATGCCCAGGCCAGCGCCGCCGCAGATCAGCCAGGTAGAGTTGATGCGGAAGCGGAGCAGCAGAACCGCACTCACTAGTCCCAGCGCCCAGGTCCAACCGTCCACCAGCGTTGCTCGGCCCAGAAACAGGGCCACCGACGCCATGAGGGCCACGGCGGCGGCATTAACCCCGTCCAGAAAGGCTCCGGCCAGCCAGGATTTGCGGATGCGGCCGGCCAGAGCGCCAACCAGCCCCGCCATCAGGAACGAAGGCAGAAAAATGGCGGCTGTGGCCACGGCGGCCCCGGCCCAGCCGTGCAGCAGGTAGCCAAGGAAGGTGGCCGTGGCAAAGACCGGCCCGGGGGTAAGCTGGCCGGCGGTGATGGCGTCGAGCAACTGAGCATTGGTAATCCAGTGCAGACGGTCCACCATGTCGGACTTGAGAAAAGCCAGCAGCACGTAGCCCGAGCCGAAAACCACCACGCCCAGTTTCAGGAAGACCAGAAACAGCGAGGAAAGCGCGGCTGCTCCAGCAATAGCGCCGCCCAATCCCAAGGGCATCCACACCAAGCCAAGGGCTGAGCCGCGCCGGTTTCGTTGCCAGGCGGCGAGCAGCGTCAGCGCGCCGCAGACAAGCAGCACCGCAAACGGCGGCGCGCCAGCCACGGCGGCCATAAAGCAGGCCAGCCCGGCCACGGCCAGCGGCCAGCGCCGAAAAGCCATCCGCCGCAGGTTCCACACCGCCTGAACGATGATGGCCACCATCACCGGCTTGGCCCCATAGAGCAGCCCTTGCGCCTGGGGCAGGCTGCCGTAGCGCACATAAGCCCAGGCCAGGGCCAAAGTCGCCACGGCGGCGGGAAAGATAAAACAAGTACCCGCGGCCAACAGGCCTATCCAGCCGGCGCGGCTGTAGCCCAGAGCCATGGCCACCTGGGTGGAACTGGGGCCGGGCAGCAGGTTGCAGGCGCCCACCAGGTCAAGAAAGTGTTCGCGGCTCATCCAGCCGCGCCGTTCCACCGCCTCGCGCTGCATCAGTCCCAGATGCGCCGCAGGGCCTCCGAAGGCAGTCAGGCCCAGGCGCAGAAAAAGGCGAACGATCTCGCCGAGCGGAGATTTGCTTGTGGGATCGGCCATCTGCGAAAGTCCCTAAGCCGCTTACAGTCTCTTTGCTAAAGTCCCTTTGATTGATACCAGGGTCTTCTGCGGCCCATGCGCTGGCCCGAGTCGAGCAGCACGGCCAGCGCGCCAAAGACCATGCAGAAGTCGGTGCGCGCCTCGTGGAGAAAGCTCAGCAAGCCGTAGTGGGCAAGCTTGACCAGCGGAAACGGTCCAATGGGACGGCCCAGCAGGATGGGGAACTTGGTGGTGACCAGGGCGGTGACGAGGACCACTAGCAAGGCCAGCGCGGCATCACCCGCATAAAAATTGAGCAGGATGGCCGCACCGCCGGCGATCTCAAGGCCGCCCACCACGGGTGCCAGGATATGAGCGTAAGGCAGCCCGATCTGTACAAAGCGGCCCACGCCCAACTCCTGGGGCAGCAAGAATTTGAGCGAGCCTTCAAGCAGGAATACCAAGCCAACAATTGCCCGAATCAGGAACATCGGAAGATCTCGGCGCATTTATTCCTCCACGCGCTGGATTCAATGGAAAACCCACTCAATTTGGCGAAAAAGAAAGCCATTAGCCCAGACACCAGAAAGCATACCTCAGGGGCTGAGGATATGCCTGAAAAAGAAATGGCGGGCGGATTTCAAGCGAACCGGGCTCGGCAGAAACGGTTTAATGCGCGCCGAGCAGCGCTTCAACGGCCGCGGCCAGTTTTTCGGGCGCAGTCGAAGGGGCGTAGCGGCCTGCCACCCGGCCATTTCGGTCAACCAGAAATTTAGTGAAGTTCCACTTGATGCGCTCGGTTCCGAAGATTCCCGGCCTGCTCTTCTTTAAAAAGCGATAAAGAGGATGGGCATGAGGGCCGTTCACGTCGATCCGGGCGAAGACGGGGAAGGAAACTCCATAATTTTTCTGGCAGAAGGCGCCAATCTCGGCTGCGCCGCCCGGTTCCTGGGCGCCAAACTGGTTGCAGGGGAAGCCGAGCACCGCGAATCCGCGATCCTTGTCGGCGCGGTAAATCTCCTCCAGACCAGCGTATTGCGGGGTAAAACCGCATTTGCTGGCGGTATTCACGATGAGCAGGACGCGGTGGCGGAATGTGCCGAGGCTCAGGGTTCGTCCGTCCAGCAATTCAGCAGAAAAATCATAAATAGTGCTCAGAGCTGCTTCCATAGCCGAAAACCTCGCTCATAACGGCTGCCGTGTGGCATCAATGTGCGTCTAAAAGGGATGCTGCGAGGCGGAAGAGGGATGCAAATGCGTTCTAACCCGTCTGCTTCCGGTAGACTGTGGGTTGGGTCCCTAGAACCGGGTCCCCCGCGACGGGGCTTTGTCGCTGGGGTGGTTAAGGGGGCCATCCTGAGTCCGCTGGCAACAAGCGGCGGCAGGGAAATTCCGGGAAAGTCACGATTTCCAGGCCGCAGGGCAGCTCGTCCGTTTGGGCAGGGTGACCACGGTCCAATATAATCAGTCTTTCCTTGAGGCAGCAGCAGATTTTGAGCAATGAGGGTGTGCATATTTTTCCCGTGAAGCCGAACTATGGATCGCACCAGTATTTGTGCTCGCCGCAGGGCCCCAGCCCGGTGAAGATCAAGCACACTTGCATCTCCAGCGCAATGCGGACCGCAACCCGCCTGGCGCGCGTGATGTTGTTGCTGACGCTGGCGTTTACCGCCGGCGCAGCGCTGGCCCAGCAGCCGGAGACCATCGAGCAGATTCGCGTCATCGGCAACCGGCGTATTCCCAAAGAGACCGTGTTGGCGCGGCTCTTTACGCATCCCGGGGACACCTACGACCCAATTTCCGTTGAGCGCGACTTCAACTCGCTCTGGAATACGTCGTACTTCGACGACCTGCGCATTGAGCGCGAGGACTCGGAGAAGGGCATCATCCTGAACATCTTTGTTCGGGAAAAGCCCACCATCCGCGAGATCAACTACAAGGGCCTCAATACCGTTTCCCAGTCCGACGTGCTGGACCGCTTCAAGAAGGAAAAGGTCGGCCTCTCGGTCGAGAGCCAGTACGACCCCACCCGGATCAAGCGGGCCGAGACCGTGCTGAAAGACATTCTGTCCGAGCACGGGCACCAGTTTGCCACCATCAAGACCGAGGTCAAGACGATTCCTCCGGCCTCGGTGCAGGTCAACTTCAACATCAAGGAAGGCCCCACGGTAAAGGTGGGCGAGATCCATTTCGCCGGCAACCAGCATCTGAGCGGTTTGCTGTTGCGCCGCTCGATGAAGAACCTCAAGCCCATCGGCATCCCCTATTCGCTGATTTTCGAAAATATCTTCTCCCAGACCTTCGACGCCTCCAAGCTTGAGGAAGACACCGAGCGGGTGCGCCAGGCCTATCGCGACAAGGGCTATTACAACGCCGCCATCGAGGAGCCCAAGACGCAAATCCGCGACCAGGGCGGCCTGAACTGGTTCACCTTCCGCCCCAACAAGGGCAAGCGCATCGACATCCTGATGCCCGTTGAAGAAGGCGCCCGCTACCGGCTGGGCACCATCACCTTCACCGGCAACAAGGCGGTCAGCAACACCCGCGCCCTGCGCGCCACCTTTGCTGTCAAGGATGGCGAATGGTTCAACGCTACGATGGTCGGCAAGGGCCTTGAGAATCTGAAGAAGGCTTACGGCCAGTTGGGCTACATCAACTTCGGCGCCATTCCCAAGCCCGTCTTCGACGAGCAGAAGAAGACCGTATCGCTGAACGTCGATATCGACGAGGGCAAGCCTTTCTATGTCTCGCGCATCGAGTTCCAGGGCAACACCATCACCCGCGACAAGGTCATCCGCCGCGAGTTGATGCTCGACGAAGGCCAGGTCTACAACTCCCAGTTGTGGGAGTACAGTCTCATGCGCCTCAACCAGTTGGAGTACTTTGAGCCTCTCAAGGTCGATCAGGACTCCGAGGCTCACCAGGATTCCGAAGCCGGCACCGTGGACCTGCTGCTCAAGGTCAAGGAGAAGGGCAAAAACTCCATCGGCCTGAACGGCGGCATGAGCGGCCTTTCCGGCGCATTCCTGGGCGTCAACTACCAGACCAACAATTTCCTGGGCCTGGGCGAAACCCTCAGCCTGCAGGGCAACCTCGGCAACGTGAGCCGTACCTTCACCTTCGGCTTCTCGCAGCCCTATGTGCACAACCGGCCGTTGAATCTTGGCTTCCAGATCTTCAACCAGAAGCAGGACTTCAACGCGGCCAAAAACTACCAGACCACCGCCGGCGCGTCGGCCAACATCAGCGCGGCGCAGCAGTCGCTCACCCAGAACTACAACCAGGCTTCTACCGGCTTGACTCTCTCGGTGAGCTATCCGCTGCGGCGCCACGCCTTCCAGCGCGTGGGCATGACCTACGCACTCACCAGGTCGTCGATTACCGCGTTCAGTACCGCCTCGCAGACCTTCTTCCAGACCATCAGCTTCCGGTCGGGCATCCAGGGTTCCAATGCACTGGCCGGCATCGTCAGCAGCATGGCGTCGTTCTCCTACACCTACAACACCATCAACAACCCGATGCGCCCGCGCAGCGGCAAGGAATACTCGGCGGTGCTGCAGGTCGCCGGCGTGGGCGGTAACATCCGCTACTACTCCCCCATGCTGGCCTACAAGCAGTTCATGTCCATGCACTACCTGACGCCTTCACCTGGCGGCCGCAACGTGCTGGGCCTGCGCGCGCAGCTTGGCTATGTGCAGGGTTACGGCGGCGATGTGGCCCCGCCCAACAACCGCTTCTATACCGGCGGCGAAAACGACTTGCGCGGATTTGATATTCGCGGCGCAACGCCTTATGGCTACGTTCCGAATCGCACCTCCGTTCAGTTGACCAACCCGGACGGAGTCTGCGTGCCGCGCGACCCCAACAACCCGCAGTTGAACCAGTGCATCCAGGTGCCGCTTCCGGTTTATGGCGTGGTCTCCATCGGCGGCGATACCAACTTCACCTCCAACGCCGAGTACCGCATTCCCATCGCCGGCCCGGTCACCTTCTCGTTCTTCGACGACTTCGGCATCACCGTGGCCACCAACCACGACCAGTTGAAGCAGAGCCCCGAGGGTTTTGCCTCGCTGACCGCGCCGCTCTATGGCTGCCCGGTCTACAACAACGGCTCGTGCCAGGGTGGCATCCCGGGAACGCTGGTAGGTTTCCGGCGTGACATCCGGCCCGTTGCCGGCGCCAACTTTGTCCCGCGCATGTCCACCGGCGCAGAGCTATCGGTCATCATGCCGATCATCAATGCGCCCTTCCGGCTTTACTATGCGTACAATCCGCTGCGCCTGTATGAGCGGCCCTACTGCAACAGCGTAGTGCTCGGCGGCAAAACGCAGAGCTGTTCCGCGGAACTGATCACACGCGACCTGTTCCCGCAGGGCGGCGCAGGCGACTACACATATGCGGAGTCGCTCGCGGCGTACGGCTCGCGCATCCTGCTGCGGGAGCCGCGTAAAACCTTCCGTCTAACGGTGTCAACCACCTTCTAACCACGGGAATCACAAGAACGCAGAAGGGCCGCTCGATGTGAGCGGCCCTTCTGCGTTGGTGTCGCACTCCTCCGCCGTGTCTGTCTGCCCACAAAGCAGAAACTGGGTGCTCCACCCTCGCCACGTTCTTGTTTTTGTGGCTAGGGTGGGATCGCATGCACTCTTCGTCCCCTCACGAACGAATTCCAAAAGAATGAATGCCTTCTCGGTTTGACGCTCCTATCCCGTCCTCCTATACTTCCCACAGTTCTGCGGACGATCCTTTTCTTGTCTCTTTCTGTCTCCGCCTCCCTGTGCGCGGAGATCATCGCAGCAGGGGCACGGTTTCTCAGCAGGCAGAGACTTGTTCTTGCGCAGAATCGCTCGATCCGTCCAGAAATTCTGAAGGAGTTTTGGACTCTTATGATGCGTTCATTAGCTTTAGCTGTTACGCTGGCCTCGGGATTTGCCCTGAGCGCCGCCGCCCAAACGCTTCCCGCACCCGCATCTGCCGCGCCGGCCGCCCCGGCCAAGATCGCCGTCATCGCCCTGCAGATGGCCGTCAGCCAAACCAACGAGTTCCAGCGCAATTTTGCCGACTTGCAGAAGAAGTACGAGCCCAAGCGTGTTGAGCTCAAGGCCCTCAGCGAGGAGATCGACGGCCTGCAGAAACAGTTGCAGACCCAGGGAGACAAGCTGAGCGATGCCGAGCGGGCCAGCCGCACCAGGATCCTCGAAGACAAGAAGAAGAATGCGCAGCGCCTCGC
>CAVZNE010000025.1:0-4473 GCA_963776445.1 Terriglobales bacterium | reverse complement strand
GCGGCAAGTGGAGGATCCGGGCATTGCCTACCCGAGCGGCGGGCCGGTGCAGAAGATGGTGGGTCTGTGGCGCACGCTGGCGCCCGCGATCGACATGATTGGACCCGACATCTATGCGGACGATCCGCAGTTCTACCGGGAGACGATTCGCGCGTATCACCTTGCGAACAATCCTTTGTGGATTCCGGAAACCGCCCGCAGCGACAGCTTTGGGAAGTTTCTGTTCTATGCGCTGGGCGATGGGGCCATCGGCTTTTCGCCGTTTGGCGTGGACCAGTCGGGATGGAATATTTTGGGCGATCAGCCGTGGCAGGCGCATGCCTACAACTTTGGCCTGATTGGGCCGATGAGCCGCGAGATTGCGCAACTGGAGTTTGACGGTAAGCTGAAGACCGCCGTTGAAGAGCAGGGGCAGACCGCGCAGGAACTGGATTTTGGCGGCTGGCAGGCAACGGTGGCCTACGGATTTCCTCAGCCCGACGGACGCCGTGCGCCGGGAACCAAGGACTTGCATGGCGCGGCGCTGGTGGCGCAACTGGGGCCGGACGAGTTCCTGGTGACGGGCATTGATGCCAGCGTCAGCTTCCATCTGCCCGGCAAGCTGCCCTGGATTCACAGCCAGATCATCTCTGCCGAACAGGGCACGTATGAAAACGGCGTGTGGAAGCCGCTACGGCTGTGGAATGGCGACGAAACCGACCGCGGCTTGTGCTTCTACCAGAAGGCGGAAGTGGTTCGGGTGAAGATGGGGCGGTTCTAGGGAATTTCCGCTTTGCCAACAGGCGCTTGAACCAGTGTGGCGATGAACCCGCAAAACACGGGATTCTGGTACACTGGTTCAAGCGTAATCAAGGGGAATGACGCGCCAGGCAGCGCCCCGCCGATACGCTCTACAACCCTAGTCGGGGAGTGGCTCAGCCTGGTAGAGCACCTGGTTCGGGACCAGGGGGTCGGAGGTTCGAATCCTCTCTCCCCGACCATTCAAAACAAAGAAGATAGCGAAGCATCTTCATCCCAAATATTCTCTGCCGATGTCGATTTTGTGGGCGTGGCAAAATCTGGGTTCAAAGAACCGACCATCAGGTCGGCTTTTTCGTGCCTATAACCGCGAAGGCAACGCCTTCGCCGGGCAGGCTGGCAGACCATGTCGGTAGGTTGCCGCAATCTACTCTGGCACCGCACGAATACGCCTACGAATGCCGTCATCTGTGACGCCGCCGCCGCGGGCTAGTCTCTCGCCCTCCCTCCGCTAAAGCTCCGGTCGGCCTCGGCACCATCCTCCTTCCTCTCTGACGACTCTGCAATCTCGGGGCAGGTGGTTGAAAAAGAAGAAGTAAAGCAGAAATCCGCAATTGCTCAGACAGAGAACATTGGACAGTGGCGATTGAAGGCTGGCAGTCCCTCAATCTAACGATTTCTGGACAACGTAAAAGTCTATCCCTCGAAGAATCTTCGATTTCCAAAGTTGATTAACCCAGCGAAAATCAGCATACCCAAGGCGCCCAGAAGCACAAGGGTTAACCCCACCACCATGAACAGGGCCATGACTCCGAGGAACATCCCTCCGGTCTCTATCAAGAATTCAAGCAATACCCCCATGATCACCCCCGTTATCTATCTACCGAGGTGAAGACGATTCGGGGACAACCACGGCCGAATGAGCGTGAGGTAGGTCAAGATCTGGCGGCGAGAGAGCGATTCCGATGCAAGCGCATTGATGTCCTTCAAGGAGAGCACCACCGAGCGCAATGAAGTTCTGTCACTTCAATCTGTTTACTTACTACAGGGCAAACGAGGAGTAGGCGAGCCACGCTCAAATGTTACGGGAAGCTACCAATGGTGATATGCTTTGCTGCAAATCCAGTGTGAGTCCGCGAAAGCTTCGATGAAAATCCTGAAGAAGGTTGCATCCTGTATATTCCTGATCTGCCTGCTGTTCTGCTCTGGCGCTGGACAAGCCGCTCCCTCAAGTGGATGCACCCTGGAAGCTCCCACGTTTGCCACGAATGCGGCCAACATCTTCAACGACAGGCAGGAACAGGACCTCGGCGATGTCCTGGCCGAGTATTTCGAGTCCGATATGCGCATTGCGCACCCGACGGCCGATGACCAACTCACGCGCATCGGGGAACGACTGCTGGCGGCGCTGCCCGCAACGGGCATTCATTATCGATTCCGCATCTACGACTCCGGCGAGATCAACGGATTTTCGCTGGCCGGCGGGCGCGTTTATATCAGCAGAAAACTGATTGCGGCGGTCAAAAACGAGGATGAGCTGGCTGGAGTGATTGCTCACGAGATCGGTCATATCTCCACGCATCAAACCGCCATCGAGTTCACTCGCATTCTGCGCATGCGGCTGGGAGTCACCCAGGTGACCGATCGGGCGGATATCGCAGCCAGGATTCATCAGCTCTTCAGTACCCCGGCCAAACCCAACGAAGACGAAAATTCAGAGGAAAAGGGAGAACTCACGGCGGACAGAGTGGCCCTTTACGCCATGGCTCGGGCCGGCTACGCCGCGGAGAGCTTTCCCTCGTTTTTCAACCAGGTCTCATTGAACAAAGGCAAGACAGGCAACAAGCTGTCGGACTTCCTGGGACTGACCCATGAAGCAGCCAAACGCTATCGCTCCGCGCTCAAACTTGTCGAGGCGCTTCCTGAAGGATGCAAAGGTGCGCCGCAGGGGACCAGCGACGCCTTCGCTGCCTGGCTGCACAGCACCGTGGAGGAGCGCGTAAAGACCGTAGCTGAGGGCCTTGATGGCGACAAGCCACTGACGCTCGATCCGCCGTTGCGGCCAAGCCTTTGGCGCATTCGCTTCAGCCCGGACGGCGGTTCCCTTCTCGCGCAGGACGAGGCCGGAATCTCGGTTCTGGACAGGAGTACAAGCAAAATCCTGTTTCGCATCGATGCGCCGGACGTCGATGCCGCGCAGTTCTCTCCCGACTCGAAGAGCGTGGTATTCAGCGACAGTCGATTGCGTGTAGAGCAGTGGAGCGTGGCCACACAGCAGCGGCTGAGCGCAAAGGAACTGGTTGTCTTTGACGGCTGCCTCCAAACGCAGCTATCACCGGACGGAAGAACGCTGGTCTGTGCCTACATGAACAAGCAGATCCCCGCCGTAAACGTAGGCCTGCGCTTCATCGACGTCGAAAGTGGTATGCCCTTCCTCGAAAAGCCACAGTTCTTTGTAGCATCTGCCGGCACGCCGGAGGCCACATGGCGTCATATCGTGTATGGACGGCTCACCGGGCTCGGGATGATGAGCATGCTCACCTCGCCGGACGGCAAGTATCTGTTGCTGGCGGCGGGCGATTCTGCCATGGCATACGATCTGCAACTTCGCCAGCCCGTCCCATTGGCAGGCAAGCTCAAAGAGCTCTCCCAGACGCGCATGAGCTTTCTCGGTTCCGGCCAGTTGTACGCTGTGGTTCGGCCAAAGGGAAATGGCATGCACGTGGCGCGCATCCTCACATTTCCCGAAGGCAAAGTGGTCACGGAAACCGAGATCGGCGAACAGGAGATTGAAAGCGTATCAAAAGGTCCGAGCTTGATTATTCGGCCACTGAAGGATTATGCCGTGGGCATCTTCGATCCGCTTCAACAAAAGGTTTTTGCCGCTTCAAAGTTATCCGCCATCGATGCCTGGGAGAATTTCATTGCCATGGAGGATGGAACCGGAGGCGTGGTGATCGGGCAGATGGGCGTGCCCGGTACCCAGAAGATCCCGCTGCTGCTGGCGCCCTTGCTTTCTCCCAGGGCTGGCGTGTTTTCGCCCGACGGCAAGTATCTTGCCGTCTCCATGAAGAACCGGGCAGTGATTTGGGATCTCGCCGCGGGGAAGCAAGTAAAAATGACGCGGCCCTTCCGCAATGCGTGGATGGACGATAAAGGCCAACTGTTCGGCCAGTTCCCGAAGTATATCGACAAGGATCCAGTCGAACTGCGCATCTCAACGGTTCCGCTGGAAGTAAAAGATTTGGGCAAGTACGAGGGGGAGGACTTCCAGTACCACGACCTGCAGTTCAGCTTCAGACCAATGGGCAAAGACAAGGCGACCATCCATCACGCAACAATGGAAGTAAAAAAGATGGAGACGCAAGCCGTCGCCTGGACACGCGACTTTCCACACGAAACTCCAGCCTGCTGGGCTGCCGAAGATAACCGCATCGTCCTGGCCTGGGACCTGCGCAACGAAACTGCCCAGTCTGAGATCAAGATTTACCCCGCCCTGCAACATCAGGCGGATGCGCTCAAAGACAAAAAGAAGGGCTTCCTGCTTGAAACCGTGGCACCGGATACATGTACGGATGCAGGCTATGCTCTCGTTGATTGAGCCGGCCATCATGCTGGTGATGGGGACGTTTGTGGCGTTCGTGCTGGTGGCGCTGTATCTTCCCATCTTTTCGTTGGCGGACAGTATTCGGTGAGGAAGAAATGAACTGGCCACGGATGAACACGGGTCAGGGC